>CANRBL010000010.1 GCA_947628835.1 uncultured Clostridia bacterium
AGCCGAGGAATGTAATGAAAATCTTATATTTCTATGCTTTTAGAAATTTATCCTTTTAAAACCATTAACCTGTAACAGTTTAAATGTAATGAAAAATGATGAAAAATTGGTTACTTGATAATTTTTTATTGGTATGATATTATAGTATTAATTATTTATATAGGAGGAAAATAAAGTGAAAAGTTTTTTGAAAAAGTCAGGCTGGGTAGATATATTAGTATCTATAATATTTGCAATAATTGGTATATTTATGATTGTAAAAACAGATTTAGCAATTAAAATTATATCTTATGTTTTAGGAGGAATGTTTATTATCTTTGGAATTGTTAGAAGTATGGACTATTTTATATCAAAAGGAAAATATGATTTTTATAATTATGATTTAATTTATGGAATTATTGCTATTATTATTGGACTTGTTACTATATTTTGTAGTGGTTTAATTGAATCTATGTTTAGAATTATGATAGCATTATGGATAATCTATAGTGGAATTATAAGATTATCATTATCATTAAAATTGCGTACAGCAGAAATAAACATGTGGAATATATCATTAATATTAGCAATTATAATGATAATTAGTGGTATATATATAATATTTCAAAATGGAGCATTAATTATAACAATAGGAATAATAATGTTAGTATATTCAATAATTGATTTAATTGAGAGTATAATTTTTATAAAATATGTAGATGAATTAATGGAGTAAAAAATAAATTATTTGTAAGAATGTATTTTTAAGTATATGGATAAGTGCATTTAGTTTTGCAAAAATTTTTGTATTAAGTATATGTTTTAAAAGTTAATGTTTAAAATGTTATAATAAAGGAGACAAAAGATGATAAATGGAGTAATGATACAGTATTTTGAATGGTATATGAATTGTAATCAAGATTTATGGAATAGGATTTCTAATGATGCAGAAAAATTGGCAGAAATGGGAATAACAGCAGTGTGGTTACCACCTGCATACAAAGGAATTGGTGGTAAAGATGAAGTAGGTTATGGTGTATATGATTTATACGATTTGGGAGAATTTAATCAGAAAGGAACAATAAAAACAAAATATGGTTCAAAAGATGAATATATAGAATGTATAAAAAAACTACAAGAACAACAAATACAAGTGTATGCAGATATTGTATTAAATCATAAAATGGGAGCAGACTTTATACAAACTATACCAGCTACAAAAGTAGATTGGGGAAATCATCAAAATCAAGTGGCAGATATTGAAACAGTAAAAGTGGCAACAAAATTTACATTTCCAGAAAGAAATGACAAATATTCAGATTTTAAATGGAATTGGACTCATTTTGATGGTATAGATTATAATATGGCAAATGGAGAAAAATCTTTATTTAAATTTAAAGATAAAGATTGGGAAAAATCTGTAGATGGAGAATTTGAAAATTATGATTATTTAATGGGAGCGGACTTAGATTTTGGAAATGAAGAAGTAAGAGAAGAATGTAAAAAATGGGGAAAATGGTATTTAGAATTTACGAAAGTAAATGGATTTAGATTAGATGCAGTAAAACATATTTCAGCTAAATTTTATAAAGAGTGGATACAGTATTTAAGAGAACAAACAAAAAAAGAGTTATTTACAGTAGGAGAATACTGGTCAGGAGATGTAAGTAAATTACATAAATACATAGAAAAAACTGAAGGTGAAATTTCTTTATTTGATGTACCATTACATTATAATTTTAGTAGTGCATCTAAAGAAGAAAATTATGATTTAACAAAAATATTTGACAATACCTTATTGAAGGAAAACCCATGTAAAGCGGTAACATTTGTAGATAATCATGATACAGAGCCAGGGCAAGCATTAGAAAGTTATGTAGAAAGATGGTTTAAAACAATAGCTTATAGTATAATTCTTTTAAGAAACTCAGGATATCCATGTATTTTTTATGGTGATTTATATGGTATTGAAAAGTACAATATTCAGCCAATAGAAGAAATAAAAATACTAATAAAATTAAGAAAAGAAAGAGCATATGGTAATCAATATGACTATATAGACAATAGAAATTGTATAGGCTGGACAAGAGAAGGTGATGAAGAACATAATCAATCAGGATTAGCCGTGCTTATATCTAATAGCAATTATGCAGAAAAAAGAATGTATATAGGAAAAAAATTTGCAAATAAAAAATTTATAGATATTATGGGCTACATACAAGAAGAAGTAATGATAGATGAAGAAGGGTGTGGCAATTTTAAAGTAAATGGAAAATCTGTATCTATATGGATTAATAAAGAGTAAGAGTTAAAGGATAATGTTTTTAGATTACAAGATAATTAAATTATATTTATAAACATTGAAATATAAGAATTTGAAAGTAATGGCAATGTTACAATCTTATATTTCAATTTTTTTTTTGTAAAATCTATTGACAGTTGAATATGTGTTCATATATACTATAAACAGAATTGAATGAGTATTCAACTATTATACAAAAGCAAAATAAAAAGAGGAGGTAGTAAATGTCAAAAAATGAATTCATATGTGATTGCAATGTAATACATCAAGATATAGTAAATAAAACAATAAAAAATATGCCAGATGCAGATATATTTAATAAGTTAGCAGAATTCTTTAAAATTCTTGGAGATACAACTAGAAGCAAGATATTATTTGCTTTAGATCAAAATGAAATGTGTGTATGTGATATTGCAAATGTTTTAGGAATGAGTAAATCATCTATTTCACATCAATTGGGAACTTTAAGAAGAAGTGGAATTGTAAAATGTAGAAAATCTGGAAAAGAAGTTTTTTATACATTAGATGATAACCACATAAAAGAAGTATTTGAAATAGGTATGGAACATATTGAACATAAAAAATAATCACATTAGGATATGTTATAGTAATTTAAGATATATATGAGATATTTTAGAAAGGATAGATTAAATATGAAAAGTAAATTTAAAATTAAAGGATTAGATTGTGCAAATTGTGCTGCAGAATTAGAAAGAGCAATACAAAAATTAGATGGAATAGAAAATGCAAATATTAATTTCATTACAGAGAAAATGGAAATTGAATATGATGAAACAAAAACAGAAGAAATAATGAAAAATATAAAAAAAGTTATAAAAAAGGAAGAACCAGATGTAACAATAGAGGAACTTTAAGAAAAATATTATAAAACTTTAATACCTATATGTTTATTTGAAATGAAGATGGGAAAGGAAAAGTTTATTATGAAGAAAAAGAAAAATAAGATTATCATAGCATTTATATTATTTCTAATAGCACTAGTAATAAATTTTAACAATGAATGGATAAATAATACTATATATATAATTGCTTATATAATAGTTGGATTGGAAATTATAAGAAAAGCAATAAAAAATATTACAAGAGGAAAAGTTTTTGATGAAAATTTCCTAATGACAGTTGCAACCATAGGAGCATTTGGAATAGGTGAATTTCCAGAAGCAGTTGCAGTTATGTTATTTTATCAAATTGGTGAATTATTTCAAAGTTATGCAGTAAATAAATCAAGAAAATCAATTGCTAGTTTAATGGATATAAGACCAGATTTTGCAAATGTAGAAAAAAATGGAAAATTGCAAAAATTAGAGCCAGATGATGTAAAAATTGGAGATATAATCGTAGTAAAACCAGGAGAAAAAATTCCATTAGATGGTTATATAGTAGAAGGAAAATCAAGTATTGATACAACAGCATTAACAGGAGAAGCTATGCCACAAAATGTAGTAGAAGAACAAGAGGTATTAAGTGGTTGTATAAATTTAAGTGGAGTTATAAAAATAAAGGTAACAAAAAAATACGAAGAGTCTACAGTAAGTAAAATATTAGAGTTAGTGGAAAATGCAAGTAGTAAAAAATCAAAGTCCGAAAATTTTATTACAAAATTTGCACGATACTATACTCCAATAGTAGTAATAATTGCAGTATTTCTTGCAATTATACCACCTATTTTTATAAAAGATTCAGCATTTTCAGATTGGTTATATAGAGCATTGTCATTTCTTGTAGTATCTTGCCCTTGTGCATTAGTTATTTCAATACCATTAAGTTTTTTTGGTGGAATAGGTGGAGCATCTAAAATGGGAATATTAATAAAAGGAAGTAACTATTTAGAACAATTATCAAATACAGAAATAATAATATTTGATAAAACTGGGACATTGACTGAGGGAGTTTTTGAAGTACAAAAAATTAAGGCAATAGATATAAGTGAAGAAGAATTGTTAAGAATTACAGCATATTGTGAAAATTATTCAAATCACCCTATTTCAGTATCTGTAAAAAAAGCGTATAACAGAGAAATTGATGAAAAACAAATTGTAGAAGTACACGAAATAGCAGGATGTGGAATTTCTGCTAAAATAGGTGAACAAAATATATTAGTTGGAAACGAAAAATTAATGAATGAAAAAAACATAAAGTTTACAAAATCTAATGATATAGGAACTATTATATATGTAGCAATTGAGAAAAAATTTGCTGGATATATAGTAATTGCAGATAAAATAAAAGAAGATTCTATAAATACAATGAAAAAATTAAAGAATAACAATATAAAACAAATAATAATGTTAACAGGAGATAGAAAAGATGTTGGAGAAAGTGTTGCAAGTAAACTAGGAATAGACAAAGTATATACAGAATTATTACCAGATGGTAAAGTAGAAAAGGTAGAAAACTTATTGAAAGAAAAAAGTAAAAAAGGAAAGCTTGCATTTGTAGGAGATGGTATAAATGATGCACCAGTTTTAGCTATTGCTGATATAGGTATAGCAATGGGAGGTTTAGGTTCAGATGCAGCAATAGAGGCAGCAGATATTGTGCTTATGACAGATGAACCTTCAAAAATAGTAAGTGCTATTCAGTTATCTAAAAGAACAATGAAAATTGTTAAAGAAAATATAATATTTGCTATTTTTATAAAGGTATTAGTATTATTTTTAAGTGCTTTAGGCTTGTCAACTATGTGGGAAGCAGTATTTGCAGATGTAGGCGTTTCTATAATTGCTATTATAAATGCTTTACGAGTATTTAGAGTAGAAAAATTAAAAATATATCAGAAGAGTTGACTATATTAAAAAAATTTCATATTTTTATCCTGTTTTTTTCCGAAAAATACTTGTACTTTTTATTATTAAATGATATGATAAGAAAAAATTTGAAAGGATGTGTTACAAAGTGAAAATTTTAATTACAGGAGCATTAGGAATGCTTGCACATGCTGTGATAGATGAATTAAAAGATGAAAATGAATTAATTTGTACAGATTCCAAAGAATTAGATATAACAAATGAAGAAAAAGTATTAGAAAAAGTAAGTAATATAAATCCTGAATATATAATAAATTGTGCTGCATATACAGCAGTAGATAAAGCAGAAGAAGAAAAAGAACTAGCAGAAAAAGTAAATAGTATAGGACCAAAAAATCTAGCAAAAGCATCAAAAAAAATAGATTGTCCATTAATTCATATAAGTACAGATTATGTATTTAATGGAGAAAAAAATGTAAATGAAAGTTATAAAGAAGAAGAGGCAGTAGCACCAGTAACAATATATGGGAAAACGAAAGCAGAAGGAGAAAAAAATATTCAAGAAAATTGTGATAAATATTATATATTTAGAACAGCATGGTTATATGGAGAAGGAAATAATTTTGTAAGAACAATGTTAAAACTAGGAAAAGAAAAAGAAGAAATAAATGTGGTTGCAGACCAACATGGTAGTCCAACATATGCTGTAGATTTAGCACGAATAATAAAACAAGCAATAAATAAAAAAATACCATATGGAATTTATCATACAACAAATCAGGGATTTACAACATGGTATGATTTTACTAAAAAAATATTTGAGTTAGCAAATATAAGTTGTAAAGTAAATCCTGTAACATCAGAACAATTCATAAGACCTGCAAAAAGACCACAAAATTCCAAACTATCAAAAGAAAAGATATTAAATCAAGGAATAGAAATTCCAGATTGGGAAGATGCATTAAAAAGATATATAGTAAAAGAGATAAAATAATTTTGAAGTAAGAATCCCAAAATATCGTAAGAAAGGAAAGTGAAAATATGAGTACTAATAGAAAAGGAATTATTTTAGCAGGGGGAAGTGGAACAAGATTATATCCATTAACAATTGCAATATCAAAACAAATTATGCCAGTATATGACAAACCAATGATATATTATCCATTATC
The DNA here is from genome assembly GCA_947628835.1 of uncultured Clostridia bacterium. GTDB lineage: Bacteria > Bacillota > Clostridia > TANB77 > CAG-508 > CAG-269. The sequence continues at coordinate 6,219 of CANRBL010000010.1, forward strand.
AGTATTAATGCTAGCAGGCATAAGAGAAGTATTAATAATTTCTACACCAAGAGATATAGTTACATTTAAAGAATTATTAGGTAATGGTCAAAAATGGGGAATGAATTTTGAATATAAAGTTCAAGAAGAGCCAAGAGGATTAGCAGATGCTTTTATAGTTGGAGAAGAATTTATAGGTGATAGTGATGTTGCTATGATTTTGGGAGATAACATATTTTATGGTCAAAGATTTACTGAAACATTACAAAGAGCTTATGAAAGAGATGAAGCAACAATTTTTGGATATTTAGTAAAAGATCCAAGAGCATATGGAGTTGTAGAAATTGATGAAAATGGTAATGCAATTTCTATAGAAGAAAAACCACAAGAACCAAAATCAAATTATGCAGTCCCAGGATTATATTTTTATAAAAATGATGTTATACAAATGGCAAAAACAATAAAGCCATCAGCAAGAGGAGAAATAGAGATAACTTCAATAAATGAAGAATATATGAAAAGAAAGCAATTAAAAGTAGAACAATTAGGTAGAGGTATGGCGTGGTTTGATACAGGAACACATGATGGATTAATTGAAGCAGCAAACTTTGTACAGACTGTTCAAAAAAGGCAAGGTTTAAAAATAGGTTCTCCAGAAGAAATTGCATATAGAAAAGGTTGGATAACAAAAGAAGAATTAGTACAATTAGCACAAAAATTTAAAAAAACAGATTATGGAGTTTATTTAGAAGATTTAGCAAATGATATTGTAAAATAGCTTAACTTTACGAATGAAGTTTGTAATACAACAAGTAAGAAATATTACTACAATATTAAAGCTAGAAAATGAAATAAATAAAAACATAGATAAAAGGAAAGTGATTAAAAATGGGAAAATTTAAAAAAATTGATACTGAGATAGAAGGAGTATGTATTATAGAACCAACTGTTTTGGGAGATAACAGAGGATATTTTATGGAAACATATAGCAAGAAAGAATTTGAAGAAATAGGCATAAACTATAACTTTGTACAAGATAATCAATCAAAATCTAAAAAAGGTGTACTTAGAGGTTTGCATTTTCAAATAGAAAATACACAAGGAAAACTTGTAAGAGTATTAAAAGGGTCTGTATTTGATGTAGCTGTTGATTTAAGAAGAAATAGTAAAACATATGGAAAATGGGTAGGAGTAGAATTAACAGAAGAAAATAAAAAAATGTTATTTATACCACCATATTTTGCACATGGATTTTTGGTATTATCAGATGAGGCAGAATTTACATATAAATGTACAGATATATATAATCCTAATTCAGAAGGTGGAATAAAATTTGATGATAAAGATATAGATATAAAATGGCCAAAAGTAGATTGTGAAATTATAACATCTGAAAAAGATGCAAAACATCCATCATTAAAAGAATTTACAGAGAGTAATATATGGAAAAATTAATGATATAAGGAAAAAATATATAGAACTCCTTAATAGATTTTAATTATATAAAAAATTATAACAGTGAAAGGAATGGAAGTATGAGTAAAAATGTATTAGTGACAGGAGCAGCAGGGTTTATAGGAGCAAATTTTGCGGAATATTTTGTAAATAAATATCCAGATTATAAAATTATTGTATTAGATAAATTAACATATGCAGGAAATTTAGATAATCTGAAAAAAATTCAAGATAAAATAACTTTTGTACAAGGTGATATATGTGATTATAATTTAGTAACAGAAACATTTAAAAAATATGACATAAATGGAGTAATACATTTTGCTGCCGAATCTCATGTAGATAATAGTATAAAGAATCCATTTGTATTTACACAGACAAATGTAATCGGAACACATACACTTTTAGAAGTAGCAAAACAAGTATGGGGAGAAGGTAGCGAAAATAAATTTGTTCATATTTCAACAGATGAAGTATATGGTGCATTAGGAGAAGAAGGATATTTTACAGAAAATTCACCAATTCAACCTAGCAGTCCATATTCATCATCAAAAGCAAGTTCTGATTTAATTGCTTTTGCATATTACACAACATATAAAATGAATGTAAATGTTACAAATTGTTCAAATAATTATGGTCCATATCAACATAATGAAAAATTAATACCTCATATGATTAAATTAGCATTAAAAGACCAAAAACTACCTGTATATGGAAAAGGTCAAAATATTAGAGATTGGTTATATGTAGAAGATCATTGTGAAGCAATAGATTTAGTATTCCACAAAGCTAAAGCTGGAGAAAGGTATAATATTGGTGGTCACAACGAAAAAAGAAATATTGAAATAGTAAAATTAATATTAAATAAATTAGGAAAGTCAGAAGATTTAATTGAATATGTAACAGACAGAAAAGGTCATGATTACAGATATGCTATAGATCCTACTAAAATAACACGTGAGTTAGGTTGGGAGCCTAAAACAAAATTTGAAGATGGAATAGTTAAAACGATAGAATGGTATATAGCAAATCCACAGTGGTTAAAATAATTAATGAATATTTTAAATATAAAAGAAAGATATATTTAGAGGAAAAGAGATGTTAAGTAGGTTTACTGAAATTGATGAAGAATTTATATGTGAAAATTGTGGCAAAAAAGTAAAAAAATTAGGATATTCATGTAGAAATCATTGCCCATATTGCTTGTATTCTAAACATTTAGATATAAATCCTGGAGATAGAAGTGAAGAATGCCATGGTATGCTAGAACCAATACGATTAGAAATTGATAGTAAAAAAGGTTATGTAATTATATTTAAATGTAAAAAATGTGGTGCTATAAGAAAAAATAAAGCAGCAAAAGATGATAATATGGATTTAATAATAGAGTTAAGTAGCAAATAAAACAAAAGAAAATAGGTTACTTTTATGTAATCTATTTTTGCTAATATGAAAACAATTAAACAAAAATATGTTAATATAAAAATAATTGGTTTATAGGTAAATCCAAAAACCTAAATAAACATTATAAGGAATTGATTATGAAAAAAATAGAATTATTAGCCCCAGCAGGTTCAATAGAAAAAGCAAAAATAGCATTTTTATATGGAGCAGATGCAGTATATTGTGGGACATCTTCACTATCATTAAGAGCGAGAGCAGATGTAGGAAATGAAGAATTAATAGAAATAATAAAATATGCACATAATATAGGAAAAAAGGTATATGCAGCGTTAAATATTTTTGCATGGGACGAGAAATATAATGAAATAATAGAATTAGTAAAAGAATTAGAAAAAGAAAAAGTAGATGCTGTAATTGTATCTGATGGTGGAGTAATGGAAATTGTAAAAAAATATGCACCATCAGTTCAAATACATATGAGTACACAAGCAAATATTGTAAGTTTAAATGCAAGTAATTTTTGGTATAAAAATGGCGCAAAAAGAATGATAATGGCAAGAGAAATGAATAAAGAACAATTAAAATACATTATGAAAAATAAGCCAGATGATATGGAAATAGAAATGTTTATACATGGAGCAATATGTTTTTCATATTCAGGAAGATGTTTTTTAAGTGATTTTTTATCATGCAGAAGTGCTAATTTAGGGGAATGTTCACAAAGTTGTAGATGGTCATATAATTTATATTTAGAAGAAAAAAATAATTTAGGAAATTTTATGCCAATAGAAACAGATGAGCACGGAACAAGTATATTATCTTCAAAAGATTTGTGTTTAATAAAAGAAATACCAGAAATAATACAAATGGGAATAGATAGCCTAAAAGTAGAGGGAAGATTGAAAACAGAATATTATATAGCAAGTGTAATAAATGTATATAGAACTGCAATAGATGATTATCAAAAAAATCCTCAAAATTATGATTATACAAAATATTTAAAAGAGATTGAAAAAGTAAAAACTAGGGGATTGACAACTTTTTATTTTAATGACAGAACTAATAAAGATATACAAGAATATAGTGGAAAACAATATAATGAACAATATGAATATGGAGGAAAAATAATTGAGTACAATGAAGAAAAATCAATAATAGAAATTCGTAACAGACTAAAAGTAGGAGATGTATTAGAAATTATAATACCAAATAAATTACAACCACAAGAATTTATTATAGAAAAATTATGGGATGATGAAACAGATGAAGAAATAGAAGTAATAAATCCAGGAAAAGCAGGTCAAAAAGTAAAAATGAAATTACCTATAAAATGTGAAAAAAATTGGATAATTCGTAGAAAAAAGTAATTAAATGGTGATGTGTAATTAACAAATTGTAATTACACATCAAATTGTAAATGATGCAAAAAAATTAAAGTTATATAGTTAAATAATTAATTATTGATAATATAGTATCAATAGCGTAAAAAGTTAAAATGATATTAATAAAACATATTTGTGATTTATAAGTTGTTTTTTGCAAAATTTTATTAATTTGTTTTTCTATAAGAGGGTGCAAATTGACAAAGGCAATAGCAACAAATCCCCAAGCAATAGAATAGAAAAAGCTTATTCTACCGTTCAAATTTAAAAAATCATTAGAATAATCCCACCATTTCATTGAAAATATTTCTTCTAAAATAAAACTAGTAGCATATTCTAAAATTGAGAACGCTATTATAGAATATATAAAAATTTTTAAATAATTTTTGTTGTACTTTTGTAAAAATAAAATTAAAATTATTGCTCCATAACCATATATAGGACACATAGGACCAAATAAAAATCCTCTTTTAGTAAAAGTACCAAGTGCATATAGAGAATAGAAGGATTCTAGTATCCAACCTAATACAGAATATAATATAAAAAATATTATGAATTTATATATAGGTGATAATTGATGTCTAGGTTCCATATAAAGTTCCATTTTTATCCACATCCTTTTCTAAAAAAGCTATCTATAAGTATAGATTTTTAATCAACATAAAATATATATATTATACATAATAACAAATTTTTCATAAAAAGTACAGTATTTTTGAAAAATAAACTTTATTTATAAAGAGGAGGTAATATAATGGTAAAAAAAATCCTATTACCATTATTATTAATAAGTTTAATAATTATTTTAGTTATTTTATCAAAATATGTATATGATAATTATACAGATAGAACAAATTTTAAGAATGAAATTATGTCTATTTCAGAAAATAATAAAGAGAAAATATTTACAATAGATAAAATAGTGTATTTTAGCAGTTGCCATGCAGATACAAGTATAGGAGGAAATTCTAGCTTTATAATAAATGATATGTATCAATATACGGATATTGCAATATTTATAAATAATAATGCAGAAGAATATGATATAGAAAATACATTAAAGAATGTGAGTATAAGAAATATACAATTTAAGGTTCTTCCAACCATTGGAACACCTAATTTATATTACAAGAATATAAATAGTTTTGCTACACCACAATATTTGGAAGAAAATTTGATAAATGATAATTTGAATTTTGAAATTTCATCAGAAGATGAAATTAATTTAGATAGCCCAATTTTATATAATAATTGTGCAAATCCAATAACAATTAGCTATGTGAATAAAAACTTAAAAAGTAATTATGCAATATCAGATACTTCAAATTTAGTTACATATGATGGCTCATTATTAAAAAAATCAAATATTATACTTAATGCTTTACAATGTTCATTTAGTCTTGATATTTATATTACTAATAATGCAAATGAAGAATTTAAATGTAATTTAATATTAAATATTCCTTTAGAAAATGAACAAACATCAATATATGATGGTAATCTTAATATAAAAGATACAACTAATTATAGATTTTATAGATATAAATAGACTGAAAATTTTATATTTCAATGTTTATAGAAATATAAGATTTTCATTGCATTCCTCGGTTCATTACAAAGCTTAAGAACTTCTAACTTATTTTATGGCACCCTTTCACTCAACGCGAACTATTTCCATAAAATTGCGTAGAAGTTCTAAAGCTTTTCTAATCACATTCGTCATTTCATTCAAATTCTTATATTTCTATGCTTTTAAGACTATTTTTATATAAAAATATTAACTTGTAACATTTTTTTCATAAAATTTAAAAAAACCATTTACAATTTAGTAATATTTGTATAAAATAGTAGAAAAAAGGAAAAAGGACAAACTAAAGAAAATGAACGAAAGGAAATGGTAAATTTATGAAAATATTAATGTTAGCATGGGAATATCCACCAAGAGTTGTGGGAGGATTAGCAAGAGTAGTATATGACTTATCACATAGACTAATAAAAGATGGACATGAAGTTACAGTAGTTACATACAAAGATGGACAAGATATACCTGAATTTGAAGATGATAAAGGAGTAAAGGTATATAGAATAGACAACTATATGATAAATCCAAATAATTTTATAGAATGGATAATGCAAATGAACTTTAATATGATATCAAAAGTAAATCAAATAATAGCGGAACAAGGAAATTTTGATGTTATACATGCACATGACTGGTTAGTTGCATATGCAGCTAAAACAATAAAAAATTCATATAATTTACCAATAGTTGCAACGATACACGCAACAGAAGCTGGAAGAAATAGTGGGATACATGATGAAACTCAAAGATATATAAATGATACAGAATGGATGTTAACATATGAGGCAACAGAAGTAATAGTAAATAGCAATTATATGAAAAATGAATTACAAAGATTATTTGGTTTACCATATGAAAAGATAAATGTTGTACCAAATGGAGTAAATTTAAGTACATATAATGGAATTGAAAGAGATTACGATTTTAGAAGAAGATTTGCAATGGATAATGAAAAAATAATTCTATTTATGGGAAGATTAGTATATGAAAAAGGAATACAGTATTTAATATCAGCAATGCCAAAAATATTAAATGGATATAATGATGCAAAATTAGTAATAGCAGGTAAAGGTGGAATGTTAGATGAACTTAGAGCACAAGCAAATGCATTGGGAATAGGACAAAAAGTATATTTTGCAGGGTATCAAAACGGAAAAGATGTAGCAAAAATGTATAAAGCAGCAGATATATCAGTATTTCCAAGTACATATGAGCCTTTTGGTATTGTAGCATTAGAAGCAATGTTAGCTGAAAGACCTATTGTAGTATCAGACATTGGAGGCTTGAATGAGATTGTAGAACATAGAGTAAATGGAATGAAAACATATGCAGGAAATGCAAATTCAATAGCTGACTCAATATTAGAGTTGTTATATAATCCAGAATTATGTGAAAATATAGTAAGAACAGCAAAAAATAAAGTAAGAAATGAATATAACTGGAATAAGATTGCACAAGATACACATTTTACATACCAAAAAGCAATTTGCCAAACAATGGCAGAAAAGCAAAGAAGACAAATCGAGCAAGAAAAAAACAAGAAAATGCAAAAAACAAAAAATCCGGAATTAGAAATCAAAAATTTATTGGGATTCAAAAAACGTCAAGCATATGCATAAATTAAAAAATATTAATATTTTGAATTTTATATAATAAATCGGAATACAATAAATTATCGGAAAGCCTTAATTTTTCAAATCTTTTTAATTATCTTTTTGGCTTTCCGTAAATTTATTTCTAAAATATCAAGAAAGGTAGGACGTTTAAATGAATATTTATGATACAGCAAATAGATTAGCTTCAGAAATTAAACAATCTGAAGAATATACAAATTATAAAATGGCGAAGGAATTAATTAATTTAAAACCAGAATTAAAACAAAAAATTGATGAATTTGAAAAAGCAAGATATGAAGCACAAGTTTCATCAATGCAAACAGGAAAACAAGATGATGAAAAAGTAAAGAAAATGCAAGAATTATATGTGGAATTAATACAAATAGAAGAAGTAAAAAAATATTTTGATGCAGAATTAAAGTTTAATGTCATACTAGCAGATGTAAATAAAATAATAGGAGAAACAGTAAAAGATTTAATGAGTTAAATAGTAATTAAGGAATGTGATGAAATATGGAAATTTTAATAACATTAATAACTACAATATGTGCAATTATTTTGCTATCAATAATTTTTAAATCATATAAAATTAATAAAAAGGAAATCGAGCAAATAGCTTTAGATGAAAAATTAAATAAATTAACTGAAAAATATCCATCAAATATTGAAATATGCAGAGAAATATTGAAAAAGTTAAACAATGAAAATGTAGAAATAGAAGAAAACTCAGAATCAGATACAAGCTTATATATAGCAATAACTAATAAAATATCAATAGCAAATGTGCGAAAAAGTTTTACTAGAATACAAACAATTGCACATGAATGTTTACATTCAATTCAAGATAGAAGGGTGTTATTATTCAACTTTATATATTCAAATATATATTTAATATATTTCGCAGTCAGCATAATACTTACAATATTAAAAAAAATACCAAATGAAGAAATATTTTTAAACATTTTATTGATATTAGGATTTATTTATTATATTGTAAGAAGTTATTTGGAAAATGATGCAATGATAAAAGCAAGATATTTAGCAGAAGAATATTTAAAAGAAAAGGATATATTAAGTGAAGAAGAAATTAAATCAATAGTAGAGGGATATGACAAGATAAATAATGTTGGTATAAAGTATACAAATTATAGTATTGCAATATCTACATTGGTAAAAGTAGTAATTTTAGGTATTTTAATGTTGATTTTTTAGAATATATATGCTAAAATAGAAAAGTATGAATTTTTATATATAAAACAATGAAAAAACTTTAGGAGGAAGAAAATAAATGGAATTAATAAAGAACATTTTAGTTATAATTTATTTTATAGTATGTTTAGTATTGATAATTTTAACAGTATCACAAACAAAAGATGATCAAGGATTATCAACAACAATAACTGGTTCATCTGCAAACAATTTTTTTGAAAAAAATAAAGGTCGTACTAAAGAAGGAATTGCAAAAAGATGGACAATAATTTTAGGTGTCATCTTTATAATATTAACAATATGTTTATCAATAATATATATGGGATAAAGAATTAAGGGAGTTTTAGAAAACGCCCTTTATTTCTGCAAAAAAAATACTATAAAATTTCAATTTTGAAATTCTAAGTGAACTAAAATATATATTTTTCAAAAATGCTCGTTCAAATAATTTTCACAGAACTTCTAAAAAAATTTTATGGCACCCTTCCACGACAAGCGTGAACTCTTTCCATAAAATTTTTTAGAAGTTCTAGCTTAATTATTTTCAATGCGCTTTTTTCAAAATTATATATTTTATTTCAAAAGAGATATTATGAAATTTTAAATTTGCAATTTTAAGTGAAATAAAATATATAGTATAAATTTAGGATATAATAAAATAAATTATTTATGGTTATAAAAAGGGATGAGATTATGGAAAAAAAAGAAAAATTAATTTTAGAATTTATGAAAGATGAGAATTATGTGCCAATGAAAGCAAAAGAAATTGCTAGTTTATTAATGGTGCCTAAAAAAGAGTATCCAGAATTTTTAGAAATATTAAATAATTTAGAAGAGAATTTTAAAATTGAAAAAAATAGAAAAAATAAATATAAAGTAATTTCACAAGAATATAAAGAGGGAACATATAGAAAAAATCAAAAAGGATTCGGTTTTGTAAAAATAGAAGAAAGAGAAAATGAAATATATATATCAAAAGAAGATTCACTTAATGCATTAAATGGAGACAAGGTATTAATTGAAATTATAAAAGAGGAACAACAAGGAAAAAAAGCAGAAGGAAAAATTGTAAAAATTATTAAACATGAAAAAGATACAATAGTAGGAATTTTTCAAAAAAGTAAAAATTTTGCATTTGTAGTGCCAGATGATAAATCTTTTGGTACAGATATATTTATATCAAAGAAAAATTTTGGAAAAGCGAGAAATAACCATAAAGTAGTAGTCAAAATAGTAAAATATCCTGAAAAAAATAAAAAAGCAGAAGGAAAAGTAATAGAAGTTATAGGAAATGTTAATGAAGCAGGAGTTGATATGTTATCACTTATAAAAGAATATAACTTACCATATCGATTTCCAGAAAATGTAGTAGAAGAAGCAAAAAGAGCAGGAAATAAAGTTGATAAAAAAGACATTCCTCATAGAAAAGATATAAGAGATGATATAATATTTACAATAGACGGTGAAGATGCAAAAGATTTAGATGATGCAGTTGCAGTAAAAAAATTAGAAAATGGAAATTATAAATTAGATGTTCACATAGCAGATGTTAGCTATTATGTTAAAGAAGATAGTTTATTAGATAGAGAAGCATATATAAGAGGAACAAGTATATATATGCTAGGTAGAGTAATTCCTATGCTTCCACGTGAATTGTCTAATGGAATATGTAGTTTAAATGCAAATGAAGATAGATTTGCTCTTTCTTGTTCAATGGAAATTAATAAAGCAGGACAAGTTGTATCATCAGATATATATAAAAGCATTATAAGAGTAACTGAAAGAATGTCATATAAAGATGTTCAAAAAATATTAGATAAATCAGATAAAAAAGTTTTGGATAGATATAAGCAATATATTCATCATTTTGAATTAATGGAAGAATTGGCATTAATATTAAAAACTAGAAGAATGTCGCAAGGATATCTAAACTTAGATATTCCTGAAAGTAAAATAGAATTAGATATTGATGGATTTGTAACTGATGTGCATAAATATGAAACAAGTTTTGCAAATGAAATAATAGAACAATTTATGTTAAGTGCAAATGAAACTATTGCAGAAAAGTTTTACTGGTTAGAAGCACCTTTTATATATAGGGTACACGAAAATCCAGATTTAGAAAAAATTCAAGAACTAAATAAATTTTTATTTAATTTAGGTTATAAAATAAAAGCAAGTAAAGATGGAATATACTCAAAAGAATTTTCAAAAGTTATAGAAGAAGTTAAAGGAAAAGATGAAGAAAAAGTAGTTTCAAATTTGATTTTAAGAACTATGAAGGTTGCTAGATATGAGGCTGAAAACAAAGGACATTTTGGAATAGCAAGTAAATATTATTGCCATTTTACATCTCCTATAAGAAGATATCCAGATTTATTTATTCATAGAGTAATATCAAAATATCTAGAAGATGGATATAATGTAAATGATAAATTTAAGGCTAAATATTTTAAATTAGCAGAAAAACGAGCTGAAAATTCTTCAGAAAGAGAAAAAGTTGCAACAAAAGTTGAAAGAGAAGCAGAGGATATTAAAAAAGCTGAATTTATGGAAAAGAAAATTGGAGAAGAATATGAAGGTATTATTTCTTCTATTACACAATTTGGTATCTTTGCAGAATTAGAGAATACTGTTGAAGGTCTAATTAGGTTTGAAAATTTGGGAAATGAGTATTTTATTTACGATGAAAATAGGAAAACTTTGATTGGTGAAAAATCAAAAATTACTTATAATATTGGTGATAAAGTTAAAATTAGAGTTATTCATGCAAGTAAATTATTAAGACAAGTAGATTTTGAAATTATAGAAAAATAAATGTAGAATATTCCTATGTTTTCTTGTTTTTTAGTAAAAAATGTAGTATAGTAGTAAACATAGGAAATGAGAGAAGCAGATGGGGTTGCTGTGATTTTTTGTCAATGATAATTAAAATTATTTTGGAGGTTTAAATGAAAAATAGAAAAAAAGTAAATAAGCAAATAAAAGGAAATCAAGACAAAAGAAACAATATAAAAAAGGAAATAAAACAAAGAGAAAAAATAGAAGAAAAAATATTTGATGACCAAGTTGAAGGCAGAAATTCGGTATTAGAATTATTAGAAAGTGGGAAAGATATAAATAAAATATTTGTAGCAAAAGGAGAAAAGCATGGTTCAATAAATAAAATAATTGCAATAGCAAAAGAAAAGAAAGTTATAGTAGTAGAAAAAGATAGAAGGCAATTAGAAGAAATAGCTCAAACAGAGAATCATCAAGGAGTAATAGCAGTAGTTCCTCCATATGAATATTGTGAAATAGAAGACATATTAAAAGAAGCAAAAGAAAGAGAAGAAGAACCATTCATATTAATTTTAGATGGAATAGAGGACCCACATAATTTAGGTTCAATAATAAGAACTGCAGAAACAGCAGGAGTACATGGAATTATAATTCCAAAAAGAAGAGCGGTAGCAGTAAATGCAACCGTAAGTAAAGTATCAAGCGGAGCAGTAGAACATATGAAAATAGCAAGAGTGAATAATATATCAGATACAATAGAAGAATTAAAAAAATGTGGATTATGGATATGTGGAACAGATATAAACACAGACAAATATTATTATAATCAAGACCTAACAGGAGCATTAGCAATAGTAATAGGAAATGAAGGTAATGGAATAAGTGAAAGAGTAAAGAAAAATTGTGATTTTTTGGTTAAGATTCCAATGAAAGGAAAAATAACATCATTAAATGCAGCTGTATCAACAGGAATAATTATATATGAAGCAGTAAAACAAAGAAGATAATAAACTGATATAATAAAGATTATGTATAGAAAAAAATAAATTGTTAACTACAATTTTATTGTAGAAAGAAAGGAAGTAAAAATGGATAATTTGACCATTATATATGCAACAGGAAATCAAGGAAAGATAAATGAAGTAGAGAAATATTTTAAGTCAAAGAATGAAAATATAACATTTAAGTCATTAAAAGACATAAATTTTATAGAGGACATAGAAGAAGATGGCCAAACATTTGAAGAAAATTCGTATATAAAAGCAAAAGCAGTAAAAGAATATTGTAATAAAAACAATATAAATGAAATTATTGTAGCAGATGATTCTGGATTATGTATAGATTATTTAGATGGAAAACCAGGTGTATATAGTGATAGATATGCAGGAGAAAATGCAACACAAAAAGAAAAAATAGAAAAAATATTAAAAGAAATGGAAGGAGTACCATTTGATAAAAGAAATGCACAATTTGTATGTGTATTAACAGCAATAATGCCAAATGGAGAAATTATTACAAGTAGAGGGGAAACCATTGGAAAGGTAGCAGAAAATTATACAAAATTAGAACGTTTAACATATGACCCTATATTTATACCAAATGGATTTAATAAACCTAAAGTAGAAATAGAAGAAAGTGAGTTAGGAGATATACATAGAGAAAAAGCATTTGAAAAATTAATAAAACAAATAAGAAATGTATCTGCATAATAATGCGGGATAAATGAGTAATAAAATAATATGTGATTTAGGGAGTAAAAATGATAGTAAATAAGCACGTTGTTGATGATTTATATGATGAAGCAGGAGAGCAAAGAGTAGCAAAAGCAAAAGATTATGTAAAAAAAGAACGAGTACATATATATGATATGGAATATAAAAATATGAATAATTTTTATTTAAAAGCAAAGGTATTTGGAAGTGACTTATATGAAACATATATAGATGTTGAAAATGGTGAAATAAATGATATAACATGTACTTGCCCAGACTATTATGAACATTTTGGAGCGTGTAAGCACATAATAGCCACATTAATGGAATTTATAGATAATCCAATTTATGATGATGATATTGAAGAAGATTTTCAAGAAAACCTATTTTCTCTTAACAGTAAATATCAAAATTTTGCTCAAATAACTCAAATGTTTTATAATGATGAAATAGAAAGATTAGATGAAGCAAATACAATTTCTCAAAGAGGAGATATAGAATTAATTCCTAAAATAATATATGAAAAATTTTCAAATGAATTAAAAGTAGAATTTAAAATTGGAAATAGTAAAACATATAAAATTAAAAATTTATCAGATTTTTATGATTGGATTTCAAATTGTGAAAAACATAAATATGGTGCAAAATTAGAGTTTGTACATACAGAAAAAGCATTTAAAGAAAGTTCAATACCATTATTAAGATATATTTTAAAAAATGCAGAGATAATAAAAAATGTAAATGGAAGTTCACGCTCAAGTTATTATGGATATTATTCAAAAGTAATGAATACAGGCTCAATACAGATTACCAAAAGTGGATTAGATGAGTTATTTGATATATTAGAAAATCAAAAAGTAGAATATAATGGAGGATATGGTGAAGAAAGAATAACATTTTTATCACAAAATCCAGATATAAAATTTGAATTAAAAAAATCCAAAAAACAAGGAGATTATGAAATAGTTCCAAATGTAGATATACATAAAATAAATATTTTTGAAGGGACAAAATCTGCATATATTCTGTATAATAATATCCTATATAAATGTGATGAAGAATTTACAAATTCAGTTATAAAGCTATTAAAAATTGTAAAATATAATTATTTAGATGAGATTATATTATCTGAAGAACAATTGCCAGATTTGTTTTCTATAGTAATGCCTAAAATGCATAATAAAATAGAAATAAATGAAAAAAACAAGAAAAAAATTAGTAAATATATACCAGAAAAGCTAGGTGTTAAAATATATTTAGACTTTGACGAACATGATTATATAATTGCAGATATAAAATTCTGTTATGGAGATGAAGAATTTAATGCATGTGATGAAGATGCTGACATAAATGGTATGAGAAATATGATAGAAGAAACAAAAACATTTAATACTTTTATGAGAACAGGGTTTTTATTAGATGTACAAAATAAAAGGTTAATAATACCAGAGGAAGATAAAATTTTTGACTTTTTATCTGATGAAATAAATGAATATATGAAAAAATTTGAGGTTTTGGCTACAGATAACTTCAAAACAAAACAAATAAAAACACCTAAAATTGGTTCATTAGGCGTAAAGGTTGAAAATAATTTATTATCAATAGATTTAAGTAAACTAAACATTGATACACAGGAACTTAAAGAAATAATGGAAAAATATAATCTAAAGAAAAAGTATCATAGATTAAAAAATGGAGCTTTTTTAAGTTTAGAAAATAATAAAGATATAGAATTTATAGAAAAATTAGTAACTGGTGCAGATATAGATTATAAAGATTTAGATAAGGGAGAAGTTCGTCTTCCTATGTATAGAAGTTTATATTTAAATCAATTGTTAAAAAATGTTACTAATACAGAGATTATAAAAAATGAAGAATATAATGATATAGTAAAAGGACTTGATAAGGAAAGAATAGAAACAGAGGCAAAAGTTCCAAAAAGTTTAGAAAATACATTAAGATATTATCAAAAAACAGGTTTTAAATGGTTAAAAGAATTAGATAGCTATAAATTTGGAGGAATTTTGGCAGATGATATGGGGCTTGGTAAAACAATACAAATGTTGTCAATAATTATAGATTATAGTGAAAATACAGATAAAAAAGAAAAACGAGCTTCACTTGTTGTGTCTCCAAGTTCGTTAGCATTAAATTGGCAAAATGAAGCAAAAAAATTTGCAGATAAATTACAGACATTAGTAATTTCAGGAACATTACAAGAAAGAAAAGAAAAAATAAAAAATATTGATAAATATGATTTAGTAATAACATCATATGATTTGCTAAAAAGAGATATAGATATTTATAAGGAAAAAGATTATACATTTAGATATGTAATTGCAGATGAAGCTCAGTATCTAAAAAACAGTAATACACAAAATGCAAAATCAATTAAAGAAATAAAAGCAGATACAAGATATGCATTAACAGGAACGCCAATAGAAAATTCACTTTCAGAGATGTGGTCAATATTTGATTATATAATGCCAGGTTATTTGTTTTCATATAAAAAATTTAAAACTTTATATGAAACTCCAATTGTTAAAGATAATAATGAAAAGGCAATGGAAAAATTAAAAATGCTGATAGAACCATTTGTATTAAGAAGAACTAAAAAAGAAGTATTAACAGAATTACCAGAAAAAACAATTACAGTATTAAATAACGAAATGAAAGAAGAACAAGAAAAAATATATTTGGCGTATTTGGCACAGGCAAAAGAAGAAGTAGCAACAACTATAAATGCAAAAGGTTTTGAAAAAAGTCAAATTCAAATATTGGCGGCACTTACACGATTAAGACAAATATGTTGTCATCCAAGTTTATTTATAGATGGATATGCTGATGGTAGTAGTAAACTAGAACAATGTATGGAAATTATAACAGATGGTATAGAAGCAGGACATAAAATATTACTATTTTCTGGATATACATCAATGTTTGAAATTATTGAAAAAGAATTGAAACAACATAATATAAATTATTTCAAATTAACAGGTTCAACTAAAGTTGATGAAAGAATTAAACTTGTAGATGAGTTTAATACAAATAAAGATATAAGTATATTTTTAATTTCATTAAAAGCAGGTGGAACAGGGTTAAATTTGACTGGTGCAGATATGGTAATACATTACGATCCATGGTGGAATGCATCAGCAGAAAATCAGGCAACAGATAGAGCATATAGAATAGGACAAAAAAATAATGTGCAAGTATATAAACTTATTACTAAAAATTCAATTGAGGAAAAAATATATGAATTACAACAAAAAAAGTCGCAATTAATAGATAATATGTTAAGTACAAAAACTTCATTTATAAAAAAATTATCTAAAGATGATATAATGAATTTGTTTGAAAGTTAATATTATGTTATGTATATAAATTTTCTAAAAAAGCATTGAAATATAAGAATTTGAATGAAATGACGAATGTGATTGGAAAAGCTTTAGAAATTCTATGCAATTTTATGGAAATAGTTCGCGTTGAGTGAAAGGGTGCCATAAAATAAGTTAGAATTTCTTAAGCTTTGTAATGAGCCGAGGAATGTAATGAAAATCTTATATTTCAATGAGTATAAAAAATTATTATATTGTAGTTATATATATGGAATTATGAAATTTTGTTGTATCTTAAAATAAAATATATAATTTTTCAAAAATGCTCGTTCAAATAATTTTCACAGAACTTCTAAAAAAATTTTATGGCACCCTTCCACGACTAGCGTGAACTCTTTCCATAAAATTTTTTAGAAGTTCTAGTTCAATTATTTTCAATGCGCTTTTTTCAAAATTATATATTTTATTTTATAAGATAAGAGTTATTTAAACAATATAATTAGTGAAAGATTATTATGAAAAGGAGGAAATGTGTTTATTAATTTAACACAAACTATAAAATGAAGGATTATATAACAATAATTGGTGGAGGTCTTGCAGGTTGTGAAGCTGCATATCAAATAGCAAAAGCGGGTATAAAGGTAAAGCTATATGAAATGAAACCATCAAAATTTACTGAGGCACATACAAATAAAAATTTGGCAGAAATAGTATGTAGTAACTCATTTAAATCAAATTTACATACAAATGCGTGTGGTTTATTAAAGCAAGAATTAAGAATTTTAGATTCATTATTAATAAAAATTGCTGATAAGGTAAAAGTACCAGCTGGTCAGGCTTTGGCAGTTGATAGAGAAAAATTTGCTATGTGTGTAACAGAAGAAATGGAAAAAAATCCATTAATAGAAATAATTAATAAAGAAGTTGGAAGTAAAGAAAGTGAAAAAATAGAAAATAGCAAAGATGAAATCATTGATTTTCAAGAAATTATACAAAATGGTATAGTAATAATTGCAACAGGGCCGTTAACATCTAAATCTTTAGCAGATGAAATATCAAAATTAACGGGACAAGATAAATTGTATTTTTATGATGCTGCTGCACCAATTGTTACAAAAGAAAGTATAAATTTTGATATAGCTTTTTATGGTGATAGATACGGAAAAGCTGGTGATTCAAGTTATATAAATCTTCCAATGAATAAGGAAGAATACGAAAATTTTTGGAATGAACTAATCAATGCTGAGATAGTAACTTTGCATAATTTTGAAAAAAGGGAAATATTTGAAGGTTGTATGCCTGTAGAGGTAATGGCTAAAAGAGGTATAGATACTTTAAGATTTGGTCCATTGAAGCCAGTGGGATTTGATGATCCTCGAACTGGAAAACGACCATATGCATTAGTGCAATTAAGACAAGATGATAGCAATGCTACAATTTATAATTTAGTTGGTTTTCAGACAAATCTTAAATTTGGAGAGCAAAAGCGTGTCTTTAGTATGATACCTGGTTTAGAAAATGCAGATTTTGTGAAATATGGTGTAATGCATAAAAATACTTATATTGATTCTACAAAGTTATTAGATGAAACATATAATTTTAAGAAAAATACTAATATTTATTTTGCTGGCCAAATAACTGGTGTCGAAGGATATGTAGAATCTATTTCTTCTGGAATGGTTGTAGGACTTAATGCTATAAAAAATTTTCAAGAGCAACAAGGATTGTATCAAGATAAGTTAATTAATAGTAAAGGAAATATAGAAAATGTGCAAGAAAATAAAATTGTTTTTCCATATTATACAATGATAGGAGCTTTGGCTAAATATATTTCAACAGAAAATACTAAATTTCAACCTATGAATGCGAATTTTGGTATATTGCCAGAATTAGATATTAAAGTAAAAGATAAAAAACAAAGATATACATTATTGGCAGATAGAGCTTTACAATATATTACAAATTTTTACAAATTTACATAATAATGTTGAAATAATGAAAAAAATATGCTATAATAATTATTAAGTGTGATATTCACAAAGAAGTATTTTGTGTTTGGAAGGAGATTATTTATGGAAAAAATTTTAAAAAATGCTATTAAGGACTTATATAAATATGGACTAGAAAAAAGTCAAGAATTGCAAAAAATGAAATTGCAGTTAGATGAGATAAAGGATAAAATGAATAGTTTAATTAATGAGCGTGATAAAGCTCCAGAACCATTTAAACCTAATTTTGATAGCCAAATTTCAGATTATGAAAATCAAATAAACGAATTAGGAGATCAATTGAGTAATAGCAAAAAACAATTTAGTGAAGAAATATCAAAAAGAAAAATGGAAATAATAAGCAAATTAAGAGCAAGACAAAGTATAATTGCAAAATATGCACAGATGACAAATAGTAACGATAGAGCTAAAAAAATAGAAGAATTAGAAGAAAGAAAAAATATAGTAGAAAAGTACTTGAAAATTACTGATAAAAAAGAGAAAGAAGATATTATCAATGATTTAAAAGAAAGGCAAGCAATAATCAAGCAATATGAGCATAAGACACCAGAAGAAAAACAAACTAGAATATCAAATGCAGGAATAGAGATTAATTCAGCAGAAAAATATTTGAAAGAATGTGAAGATTTAGAAAATACTAATGTTAAATCTCTTATAAATGGAATGAATAAACAGGAAGCAAACGATAAAATAAACTCAATTATTAATAAAACAAGTGAAAAAAAGAATAAAATAGAGTCAATTAAAAAGAATAAGCGTTTAATAGAAGTACTAAGTCTTAAAGAACCTATGAAAGAATATGACTATATGGATAAATGTATAGATGTATTAGGTATAGATGATTTAGATATGGAAAAGAAACGTATAGAAGAAGAAATAGGAATTTTAAGTCTTGAAAATAATATGAAAGAATATCAAAATATTGATAATATGATAAATAGATTAAAAGTTACAACTTTAGAAAATATTCAAAATTGGGATTTAGCGGAATTTGCAATAGATAAAGAATTGGATGATGAGGAAATAGATAATGAAGAAATAGATGATGAAGAAGTAAATGATGAAAAAATTGATGATGAGGAAATAAGTGCTGAACAAACTATATTTGATGATGAAAAGAAGAATAGATATTGGGAATTATTGCAAAAAGATGAACAAGGAAAATTAAGTGATGAGGAAAAACAAGAGTTTGATAAATTAGATTATAAATTATTTAATGAAGTTGATTATGAAGAATTTGATAATATTATGGAATTTTTAAAACAAAAAAGAAATGAAAAAAAGGCAACATTTACTCAAGAACAAATGGAAGAATTATGGAAACTTCAACAAAATATACATAATTTAAGTAATGAAGATAAACAAAAATATGAAAATCTATGTGAACAAGTTAAAAAACTAGATAGAGAAAAGAGAAAAGAAGTTTTTAATTTTATACAACAGGAAAAAGATAAACTTGATAGAGAAAAATATGAGAGAAACAAAAAGACAGTAAATAGTAATAATTTTAATATGACAGTAGGTTCACATAAGACCATTATTAAACATCGTGATGAAGAAGGAAATACAAGAACTATAAAAATAAATACTAATGGAATAAAATCAATGCTAAATGATAAAGAGTTAATATCAAAAATAAAAGATGAAGCATATACATTAATGGGCGATAGTGTTTCAGAAAGAATATTTGAAGATAATGATATAATTTTTCTTTGGGGAGTTTTAAAAGCGCATAACCATGAAATAGTAGAATTTAATGGAGAAGTAATAAAGGGATTAGATACAGATATAGCAAAAAATATAATAAGTAATTATATTCATGCAAAATACAGCAAAGATCCATATTCTCATGATTTGATAAAAAATATTGTTAGTTTTGATTTAAGTAAAATAAAAGATGATAAAGAAGAAAATATGAAGTTAAGGAATATTGCATTAGAATATTCGGAAAATAACATGGCAAATGTTATAGAATCTAGACCATCTAAATTAAAGAATTTATTTGATAAAGTAGGGGCATTATTTATGTCAGGTTTAAGAAATAGAAAAAATGTACCAGCAATAGAAGACAAACAACAAAGTGGTAAAAAACATAAAAAAATTTTTGTACAACAAGTTGATACACCATTACCAAATAATGAAATTACTCCAGAAGAAGAAGCAAATATGATAAAAATTCAACATGAAGGGCAAAATAGGTAAAGGGTTATATAGTGTGCAATAAAATAATATAAAAAGCAGAAAAAAGAAAGGAGGTGTTTCTATGAAAACATTAAATAATGTTATTGTAGATACATCTAAAGAACGGAAGAGGAAGATATTAAAATTAAAATGTGGCGTAATGTGCTTTATATCTGCACAAGTTACATTCATAGCATGTATTTTGATAGCAGTAGTAGTTATTTTTGAGCTTTTTCTGTTGCAAAAAGAAGTAGTGGAATTATTTTATGTAACAGAGCCATTTTTAATGGTAATACCATTCAAAATAGTATTTATTTCAGAAAAATGCATGCAAGACAATATAAAAAAATTAAATGAACTAAAGAAAAAAGAAAGACAAGAAAAAAAAGTTAATTAGAGAAATGATAATAGAAGTCACCTGTAATATAGGTGGCTTTTATTAGAAATGAACAAATTTAAAAAATTAATGAATACAGATATGTATAAAGATAAACAAAATTAATTTAGATGACTTATAATTTGTTTTTGGAGTTATGTATGTTAAACAATAGTGAGTTATGTAGAAAATAAAAAATGAAAAGAATAATTTATGTATGTATTAGCTATTAATAGGATTTAATATTGAAACTGAAGATATAGGTAATAATTTAAGTTAAAAGATGAATTAAAAAACAAGTAAAATTTGTAAAAAATACTACACAAAATCGAAAAAATGTGCTACAATATTTTAGGTAAATAATAGAGAAATTTTTTTGCCAAATAGTGGCTTAAATAATAGAAAAAATAAAGGAGGAATGTAAAGTGAGTGGACATAGTAAATGGCACAATATACAAGCAAAGAAAGGAAAAGCTGATGCAGCAAGAGGAAAAATATTTACAAAATTAGGAAGAGAATTATTAGTAGCAGTAAAAGAAGGTGGACCTGATCCAAGTGCTAATTCAAAATTAAGAGATGTAATAGCAAAATGTAAAACAAATAATATGCCTAATGATACAATAAATAATGCAATAAAGAAAGCATCTGGAGAAGGAAATACAGCAAATTATGAAGAATTAACATATGAAGGATATGGACCAAGTGGGGTAGCTGTAATAGTAGAAGCAAGTACAGATAATAAAAATAGAACAGCAGCAGATGTAAGGCATGTATTTGATAAAGCAGGAGGAAATTTAGGAACTACAGGTTGTGTATCATATATGTTTAATAAAAAAGGTGTAATAGTAATAGAAAAAGAGACAACACAAATGAATGAAGATGAATTAATGATGATAGCTTTAGAAGCAGGAGCAGAGGATTTTCAATCACAAGAAGAAGTATATGAAATTATAACAGAACCATCAGAGTTTTCATCAGTAAGAGAAAAACTAGAAGAAGCAGGATTAACATTTTTAGAGGCAGAAGTACAAATGGTACCAACAACAACAGTAGTACTTGATGAAAAAGGAATAGAAAAAATGGAAAGATTAATAGAAAGATTGGAAGAATTAGATGATGTAATGAATGTATATCACAATTGGGAAGAATAATTCCATGAAAGGTATGTGAAAAAATGAATAAAAAAATATTAATAATAATATCTGTATTAGTAGTAATAGCAATATTAGTTACAGGAGTTGTTTTTGCTGTAAACTTAGGAATATTTCAAGATGAAAAAGATGCATTTTTTAAATACGCTATGCAAAATAGTGAAATTTTAGAATTATTTCAAGATGAAGAACTAAATGCATATAGTCAAAAAAGTAAAAATTCACCATATACAAATGAAGGCAAAATAACGTACTTTGGAAATTCTAGTATTGTATCAGAAAATAGTTTAAATGAAGACAATTCAACTAATAATGATTCATATGATTTTAGTATAGACTTTAATGGCAAAGTAGATAATGTAAATCAAAAAAATGAACAAAATATTAATATAAATTACACAGATGGTGTATATTTTCCAATAACATATAGAAAAGTAGGCGATTTATATGGATTAATAGCACCAGATGTTATTACATCTTATCTAGTTATAGAAAATAATAATTTAAAAGAGTTTTTTAAAAACATAGGTGTGGAAGATGACGAAATGCCAGATAAAATAAATTTTAAAACTGACATATTAGAATTTTCTGAAGATGAAAAAGAAAAAATAAAAGATAAATATTTTGAAATAATAGATAAAAACTTATCAAAAGAACAATTTACAAAAAGTAAATCAGAAAAACAAAAAATATTTACATTGTCATTAACAGAAATGCAGTATAAAAATTTAAAAATAAATATATTAACAGAATTAAAGCAAGATGAAATTATATTATCAAAATTGCAAGATGATAATATAAAGAATAAATTTATAGAATATATTGATGAAATATTAGCAAAAGAACAAGAAAAAGATGCAACAGATAAAAGTATTAATATAATAGAGTATATCGAAAATGGAAAATTGGTAAAGACAGAAATAAAAAGTGATGAAAATAATACAAGTATAAATAAAATAGATAATGGATTTGAAATTAATACAACATTATCAGAAGATGGTGAGGAATTACAGCCAGTAACAATAACTATAACAAAATCAAAATCTGGAAGTAATATTGAATATGATATATATTTTTATGAAGTCAAAAATGGAGAAAGACTTAATATACAATTAATTTTTTCTGGATTGCAATCTTTATATACTGTAAAAGAAACACTAAATGTAGAATTACAATCAACAGAAAGCCCAGGAAAGTTTAGTTATGAAAATGAAAAACAATTTACAGATAGCGTTGAAATTGAAGAATTTGATGAAGATAATAGTTTTAAAATAAATGAATTAAATGGTAATGAATTATCTACATTATTACAAGCAGTAATACAAAAAGTAATAGAAGTCAATAATGATAAAATGGAACAAATAAATCAGTAAAAAAGTTCTAAAATAGAACCAAAAAGCATATGATATATATCATATGTTTTTTTGTTTATATAATAGGAAAGTCATACTGACATTTCCTATTATATAAAACTAATTGCACAAAAAATATTAAGTTTAATATATATATTAAACAAGAAGGGAATAAAGGCAATGTATGAAGAACTATTGAGAAATTTTCCAAGCAATATATATGAAATTTTAAAATTGAAAATAGAAAATAACGACATAGAAGAAATAAGAATAAGGGTAGGAAGACCGATAATATTGAAAAAGGCTAATGAAGAAATATGTATAAAATATAATATAACAAATTTGGATATACAAGAAATATTACAAAAAATTTGTGATAATTCTATATATGCGTATCAAAAAGAGATATGTGAAGGATTTATAACAATAAAAGGTGGCCACAGAATAGGAGTAACAGGAAGTGTAATAATAGAAAATAAAAAAATTATAAACATAAATTATATATCAAGTTTAAATTTTAGAATTGCAAGACAAAAAATAGATTGTAGTAATTGTTTACTAAAATACATAATAGACATAAAAAGTAATAACATATATAATACATTATTAATTGCGCCACCAGGAGGTGGAAAAACAACAATGTTAAGAGATATTATAAGAAAAATAAGTGATGGGATAGAAGAGATAAAATTTAATGGGAAAAATGTAGGATTAGTAGATGAAAGAGGAGAGATAGCAGCAGTGTATAAAGGTGTACCACAAAATGATGTAGGAATAAGAACTGATGTAATAGATAATATATCAAAATCGTATGGAATGAAAATGCTCATTCGTTCAATGGCACCAGATATTATATCATGTGATGAAATTGGAAGTGATGATGATATAAATGCAATTAAATATGCCATTTGTGCAGGTGTAAAAGGTATTTTTACAATACATGGTAGTAATTTAAAGGAAATTATGATAAATAAAGCAATTTCAAGTTTAGTTGATAATTATATTATAGAAAGATTAATATTCTTAGATGAAAATGAAAAAGGAAAAATAAAAAAAGTTTATGGTTTAAATTTATTAGAAAATAAATATTCAGAAATGTAGTTTATTATTACTAGATAATGAGTTCGAATAGATAAATAATTATATTGGTTAAAAAAATAATATAAAAAATTGTTCTAAAATAGTAATGAAGAGCATATATTATATAATAAAATTATATAAAAAGGACAACCATTTATGATTATAGTAAAAATTATTATTTTATTTTTGATATTCATATCATCAAGTAGTGTAGGAATATTATTAGCTAAAGGATATGATAAAAGAGTAGAAGAATTAAAAGAATTTCGTAATGCATTAAATATGTTAAAGACAAAAATAAAATTTACTTATGAGCCACTACCAGAAATGTTTAATCAAATTGCAGAAACGACTACCAAAGAAATTTCAAAAATTTTTAGTAAAGCAAGTATCAAAATGAAAAAAGAAAGTGCAACGAAAGCATGGATAGAATCAATAGAAGAAGGAAATTTTAGTTTGGACAATGAAGATATAAATATAATAAAAAAATTTGGAAAATTATTACGGTAAAACTGATATATCAGGACAAATTAGTGAAATTGATTTAACAAATACTTTTTTAGATATGCAAATAGAAAAAGCAGAAAATGAAAAAAGGAAAAATCAAAAAATGTATAAAACATTAGGTACTGTAATAGGACTAGCGATTGTAATAATACTTTTTTAATAGTAAAAATTAAATTTTGTAATTACATTTTAGCTTAGAAAGAGGAGAATGATTTTTAATGGATATTAATTTATTATTTAAAATAGCGGCAATTGGTATATTGGTTGCAGTATTGCATCAAGTTCTAGTGAGAGCAGGAAGAGAAGATCAAGCAATGATGACAACACTTGCAGGACTTGTAATAGTTTTAACAATGGTGATTAAAGAAATAAGTACATTGTTTGATACGGTAAGGACACTTTTTGATTTATAGATAAGAAAGGTATAAAAATGGATGTCATAAAAATAATAGGAATTGGATTAATTTCGTTAATCGTAATAATTATAATAAGGCAATATAGACCAGAATTTGCAATATATATATCAATAATAGCAGGAGTATTAATTTTATTACTCATTATGGACAAGTTAACTGGAATAATACAATTATTACAATCTATATCAAAAAAAACATATATTAATAATCAATATTTAAGTATAATTTTAAAAATAACTGGAATAGCACTTTTAACAGAATTTGCAGTAAGTATATGTAAAGATGCTGGGGAGTCAGCTATAGCTAGTAAAATTGATATAGGAAGTAAAATAATAATAATATCAATGTCAATTCCAATAATAAATAATTTATTGGAAATAATTTTAAAAATATTACCATAAAAATTACAATTCAGAAAACGGATTAAATAACAAAATAGTTATGGAACTGTAATTAAAAAGGAGTACTAATGAAAAAAAAGTTGATATATTTAATATTAATATTTTTGTTATTTACAAAAAATGTTGTATATGCTGAAACAAATGAAATATTGAAATCACAAGCAGAAAATTTTGGAATATCCGATTTTGTTAAGGAAGCTGAAAATTATACAGGTGATTTTTTTGAAAATACAGATATTTCAGAGATATTTAGTAATGCTGTAACAGGTAATGTAGATAATTCATCAATGTGGAAAAAAATCGTAAATTTATTAGGTAAGGAAGTAAAGTCAAGTATACAAATACTAATAAGTATATTAGTAATAATAGTAATACATAGTGTGTTAAAATCAATAAGTGATAGTCTAGAAAGTGATAGTATATCTCAAATTATATATTATGTTCAATATATTTTAATAGTAACAGTTATAATGTCAAATTTTTTAGAAATAGTAGAAATAGTAAAAGAAACATCTGCTGATTTAGTTGGTTTTATGAATACTTTAGTACCATTATTATTAACTTTGATGATGTTTACGGGGAGTATAGTTTCAACTAATATAATACAACCAATAATAATATTTATGATTAATTTTATAGGAAATATAATACAAACAGTATTAATACCATTAGTTTTAGTAATTACAGTATTATCAGTTATAACCAAAATATCTAATAAGATACAAATAGACAAAATTGCAAAATTTATGAAGTCAAGTGTGTTGTGGTTTTTGGGATTGTCATTAACAATATTTGTTAGTGTGTTATCTTTAGAAGGAACTTTAGGAAGTAGTATAGATGGAATAACTGCTAAAACAACTAAAGCTGCAGTTTCATCACTTATTCCAGTTGTAGGAAAAATTTTAGGAGATACAGTAGATACTGTTTTAGGTTGTGGAGTTATTTTAAAAAATGCATTAGGTATAGTAGGAGTAATTATTGTAATTGGAATATGTATAATGCCTATACTAAAATTATCAACACTTACAATAATATATAATTTGTCTGCAAGTCTTGTACAACCTATTGCTGATGAAAAAATAGTAAAACTTCTAGAAGAAATAGGGGGAATATTTAAATTATTATTAGGAATAGTATTTGCATTGTCTGTTATGTTGATTATAGGAGTAACTTTAGCAGTAAAAATTTCTAATAGTGGAATGATGTATAGATGATATAAGATTATTTAATTAACAATTTATTTTTTAACAACAATTGTACCTTAGAAAGGTAAGTGATTAAAAATGATTGATTTTATTAGTTCATGGGCAGAACAATTATCAGTCGTAGTAATTATAGCAGTATTAATTGAGATGATACTTCCCAATAGTAAAAATAAAAAATATATCAATATGGTAATAGGAATATATGTATTGTTTAATATAATATCTCCATTTATAGAAAGGGGTAATGTTTTAAGTTTTGAAAATATAAATGTAAATCAATATGCAAATAGTGAAGCTAATAATAAAGTAAATCAGGATTCAATGGATTTAAGATTGAAACAATTATATATAGAAGAATTAGAAAAAGATGTTATATCTAAGGTAGAAGAAAATGGTTATACTGTAAGTGATTGTACTGTAGAAGCAAATTTAGATGAAGATGCAGTTGATAGAGGAATAAATAAGATTGAAATAAAAATATTAGGAAGAAATAAAAATAATAAAATAGAAGAAGTAAATGAGATACAAGAAATAAAAATTGACATAAACAGTAATAGTGATGGAAACGAAAAAGATATTAGTAATGAAGAATTAAAAAATTTAAGACAAGTGTTAAGCGAATATTACCAAGTGAGTTTAGATGTAATTACAGTTTATTATTAAAAATATAATAAAAGGAGAGTGATGAAATGTTTGGAGATAGAATAAAATTATTAATTGATACAAAAAAAAATGAAAATAACAAAAAGAAAATTGAAAATTTAGTTGTTTTTATTATTATTTTAATAGTAACAATAATTATGATTAATAGTATATGGAATGGAGAGAAAGTAGAAAAAAAGACTGAAAATACAACAAATGGAAAAATTTTGGCTAGTGTATCAAATCAGAATGATAGTGATGAAATAAAAAATGAAAATTTAGATAATATATCAAAATCTTTAGAAGATATTTTAGAAAGTATATCAGGTGTAGGTAAAGTGAAAGTATTTATTAATTATTCAGAATCAAGTTCTATTGAACCTATATATAATGAAACGACAAAAGAAAGTGCAACAGAAGAAACAGATACTTCTGGAGGAGTAAGAACAATACAGTCAAAAGATACGCAAAAAGAAGTGGTATATTCTGAAAATAGTGGAAATAAACAGACAGTTAATCAAAAAGTTATTATGCCTAAAATAGAAGGTGCTATTATTACAGCTGAAGGTGTATCAAATGCAAATATAAAAGCTAATATTATATCAGCTGTGCAAGCTGTAACAGGTCTTGCTTCACATAAAATACAAGTTTTTGAAATGGGGGAATAGTAATTATGAAAAAAAATCAAGTTATAATTTATGCAATTGCGTTAATGTTAGTAGCGGCAGGCTACTTAAATTATACATCTAATATAAAAAATATACCAGTAAGTTCGTCAGAATTTAATGAAATAAATAATGAAGTTAATGAAGAACATTCAGATATTGGTGATGCAAAATTAGTAAGTAGTGAGATTGATAAAAATAATATTTCTAATGTTCAGACAAATGGAAATAATACAATAAGTAATGAAACAGATAGTATTGGAAATAAAAATACAAGTAATAATACAGTAAATACAAATAGTACGAGTAATTATAGTATAAGTGATAATTTAGGTAATTTTCAAGATAATCAAGTACAAGACACGAGTAGTCAGGCAATTACAAATGTTGATGATTATTTTTCAAAATCTAAACTTGAAAGAGATACAATGTATTCTCAAACAATTGAAACATATCAAAATATTTTAAATAATGATAATGTTCCAGATTCTCAAAAAAATATTGCAACTGAACAAATTACTAAAATTAATGAAGTAAAAAATAGTATTATGATTTGCGAAAATTTAATACAAACTAAAGGATTTAAAGATTGTGTTATTTTTGTAAATGGAGATAGTGTAAGTATTGTAATTCAATCAGATAAATTAGAAGTTGAAGATATTGCTCAAATACAAAATATAGTTGCAAGAGAGATGAAAGCTAGTATAGAAAATATACATATTTCAAATAAATGATTGTTGATAATTTATATATAGAGAATTTGAATTGATAACGTTTTTTTAAAGTTAACAGAAAATACACATAAAAACTCTTGACAGTTTACAATAATAAAGATAAAATATAATAGTAGATGAAATATATTTTAAATTAAATAAAATTTTAATACATATATATTTATTCGAACATTGAAAATTTAATAAGAAAGAGGTGTATGATTTTATGGATAATATAATAATCATAGTAGCCACTGTCTTAATCTCATTAGTAATAGGAGTAATACTAGGTATTGCTTTTAGAAAAAAGATTGCTGAATCTAAAATAGGTAGTGCAGAAGCGGAATCAAAAAGACTAATAGATTTAGCTAAAATAGAAGCCGAAAATATGAAAAAAGAAGAAATATTAAAGGCAAAAGAAGAAATAATGAAGGTTAGAGCAGATTTAGATCAAGAGATTAAAGAGAGAAGAGGCGAAATTCAAAAACAAGAAACAAGAATTATCCAAAAAGAGGAAAACTTAGAAAAACGTTCAGAAAGTTTTGAACAAAAAGAACAACAAATGGAGCAATCATTAAAAGAAGTTGAGTTGAAAAAAGAAGAAGTAGAAAACTTAATTCAAAAGGAAATGGAAGAATTACAGAGAGTAGCTGCATTAAGTCAAGATGAAGCAAAGAAAATTTTATTAAGTGAAGTAGAAAAACAAATTACAACTGAAAAGGCACAATTAATAAAAGAATTTGAACAAAAAACAAAGGAAGAATCAGTAAATACAGCTAAGGAAATAGTAAGTTATGCAATACAAAAATGTGCAGCAGATCATACTTCTGAAACGACGGTTTCAATAGTAGCACTTCCAAATGACGATATGAAAGGAAGAATTATAGGAAGAGAAGGTCGTAACATAAAAGCACTAGAAACGCTAACAGGAATAGATTTAATAATTGATGATACACCAGAAGCTGTAATAATATCAGGTTTTGATCCATTAAGAAGGGAAGTAGCAAAAATTGCATTAGAAAAATTAATAGATGATGGAAGAATTCACCCAGCAAAAATTGAAGAAATGGTAGAAAGAGCAAAAGAAGAATTGGCTACAACAATAAAAGAAGAAGGAGAAAGGGCAGTATTAGAAACAGGAGTACATGGCTTAAATCAAGATTTAATAAGATTAATAGGAAAATTAAAATATAGGACAAGTTATGGCCAAAATGTTTTAAGTCATTCAATAGAAGTTTCAAATTTAGCAAGGATTATGGCAGAAGAATTGGGTCTAGATTCTAAAAGAGCAAGAAGAGCAGGATTATTGCATGATATAGGAAAAGCATTAGACCATGATATGGAAGGTACACATGTTGAAATTGGAGTAGATATATTAAAAAAATATAAAGAAAATCCATTAGTTATAAATGCTGTAGAAGCACATCATGGAGATGTTGAACCTCAAACACTTGAAGCTGTTTTAGTACAAGCAGCAGATGCAATATCAGCTTCAAGACCAGGAGCAAGAAGGGAAACTTTAGAGGCATATATAAAGAGATTGGAGAACTTAGAAGCAATAGCAGATTCTTTTGAAGGAGTAGAAAAGTCATTTGCTATACAAGCAGGAAGAGAAGTAAGACTTATTGTAAAGCCAGATAAAATAAATGATGATCAAATGACTATTTTAGCAAGAGATGTAGCAAAAAGGATAGAAGATGAAATGGAATATCCTGGTCAAATAAAAGTAAATATTATTAGAGAAACAAGAGTGATAGAGTACGCAAAATAAACGCTGTGAGTTCACAGCGTTTTTTTTGGTTGGCGCTTTCAGCTAGAATAAACCACTGGTTCTACCAGTGGTAGGTAAAAATACTTCTAGTAAAAAATACCTCCAATAGTATAATAGTAAGT
>CANRBL010000011.1 GCA_947628835.1 uncultured Clostridia bacterium
GTACTCATATTTAATGTCTTTCCAAATCTTCTCGGTCTTGTTATTAATGTTACTCTTGATTTACAATCTATTATATGTTTTATAAATTCTGTTTTGTCTATATATAAGCAATTATCATCTATTATTGACTTTAAGTCACTATCTCCTATTGCTATTCCTCTTCCTTTTCTTTCTCTCATACATTTTCTCTCCTTCTCTTTATTTTTTCACTGATTACAGTATACACCAAATAAAAAGAAATAGCAATTGCTTTTGCTATTTCTCTTTGAAAATTTACTCTCCAAATATTGCAGCAAACTCATCTCCTTCAATTTTTTCTTTTTCAAGTAATATACCTGCAACTATATGAAGTTTTTCTATATTTTCTGTTAATATTTTTTGAGCTGTATAATAAGCTTTATCGATTATAGACTTAATTTCTTCATCTATAATACCTGCTGTTTCTTCTGAATAATCTTTAGACTGAGCAAAATCTCTACCTAAAAATACTTCTTCTTGACCAGAACCAAACATAATTGATCCTATTCTATCACTCATTCCATATTTTGTTACCATATCTCTTGCAATTTTTGAAGCTCTTTCTATATCATTACTAGCACCTGTTGATATATCATTTAAAATTAATGCTTCTGCCACTCTACCACCTAATAAAGAAACTATCATTTCTTCCATTTCTGTTTTTGACATAAATGATTTATCTTCTGTTGGTCTATACATAGTATAACCTCCAGCCATACCTCTAGGTACTATTGATATCTGATGAACCTTATCTTGTGTTGGTAAAAATCTACTTACAACTGCATGACCTGCTTCGTGGTATGCTACTAATCTATTTTCTTTTTCACTTCTAACTCTTGTTTTCTTTTCTGGTCCCATAGTTACTTTAACCATAGCATCTTCAATTTCTTTCATACCTATTTCTGGTAAATTTCTTCTTGCTGTAAGTAATGCTGCTTCATTTAAAACATTTTCTAGGTCTGCACCTGAAAATCCTGATGTATTTTTTGCAATTATTTTTAAGTCTACATCATTACCTAATCTTTTCTTTCTTGCATGTACTTCTAAGATTTGTTCTCTTGCTTTTACATCTGGACTTCCAACTACTATTTGTCTATCAAATCTTCCTGGTCTTAATAATGCTTTATCTAAAACATCTGGTCTATTCGTAGCCGCTAAAACTATAACACCTTCATTAGCAGAAAATCCATCCATTTCTACTAATAATTGATTTAATGTTTGTTCTCTTTCATCATGTCCTCCACCAAGGCCTGCACCTCTTTGTCTACCTACAGCATCAATTTCATCTATAAATACTATACATGGAGCATTTTTCTTTGCTTGTTCAAATAAATCTCTAACTCTTGATGCACCTACACCTACGAACATTTCTACAAAATCAGAACCACTTATTATAAAAAATGGCACTCCAGCTTCCCCTGCTACTGCTTTTGCCAAAAGTGTTTTACCTGTACCTGGTTGACCAACTAATAAAACTCCTTTTGGTATTCTTGCTCCCATATCTGTAAATTTTTTAGGATTTTTTAAAAATTCTACTATTTCTTCTAATTCTTCTTTTTCTTCATCTACACCTGCAACATCTTCAAATGTAACTTTATTTTTATCTGACAAATTCATCATTCTAGCTTTACTTTTTCCAAATGTCATTGTTTTGCTTCCACCTTGAGTATTTCCACTCATCATGAAAAACCAGAATATTAAAAATATTATTAATAATCCAAATGGTGTAAGTAAACTTAAAATTGTTATAAATACAGATTCAGATTTTTCATCTAATGTAAAATTTCCTGTTTTTAAATAATCTTCTGCATATGTCATAAAGCTATCTAAACTTGGAATATTTACCTGCTTCTCAATTTTCTCTGTATTTAATTTTACAGTAGCTGTACTTCCATCTGATGATATTTCTATTTCTGTAACTTTCCCTTCTTCTATATTTGTAATTAATTCTGAATATGTCATTTTTGAATTGCTATTATCAGCTATTGATAATATTAAAACAATTAATACAACTCCTATTATTAACCACATGGCTAATGTTTTTATTCCATTTTTCAAAATTCTTCCTCCTCTACCTAATTTAGTGTACATAATATAATGTATGACTAAATTAAAATGTTTCAATTTTACACATTGGCTTTTTTATAACACATAAAATTTTATTTTTCAATACTATTTTATATGACATTTTCATTACATAAAATCTATATTTTTTAAATTTACTACGGACATTTAAAGAAGATTGATTGTATAGTATAAAATTTTTTTATATTTGCTTATTATATAGTTAAACTTTTACGGCTTTAGCTTATTTTAAATCATAGTTTTTGTTATTTCAATTAATCCTTTATTTACAAAAATTTTTATATTCTTGTTTGGTGTTAAAAATTTATTACCAATATTATTTGTACATAATTTTATTATATCTTCTATATGTACATTTTCTATTCCAATAGTATTTCCCATTAATTTGAATATTGTATAAAATATTATTCTTTTTTGTAATACCTTTTCCATTGTATTAAATTTTTTCAAATTTAATATTATTTTTTCTTTATTTTCCTTTATTACAATATTTTTATAATTTTCTTGTGTTAATTTTTTAAGAAAATCATCTTCTTCTTTTATAATATTTGATAACTTACTTATGTTTTCTATAATATTTGGATTAAACTGTTCTTTTATATATGGTAGCACTATATTCCTTATTTTATTTCTTGTATATATATTCTCAAAATTTGTTTTATCTATTCTTGGTTCCAAATTATTTTCTTTGCAATATTTTTCTATATCTTTTCTTTCAATTTCTATTATTGGTCTTATTATTTTATTTTCTATTTTTGGTTCTATTCCTCGCAACCCTGATATTCCTGTTCCTCGCAATAAATGCATTATAATTGTTTCAACATTATCATTTTTATTATGTGCTATTGCTATTTTATTTGAATTTGTTTCTGCCAAAATTTCATTAAAAAAATTATATCTTAAAATTCTCCCTGCTTCTTCTGTTCCTATTTTATTAGTATTAGCAAATTTTTGCACATCTATTCTTTTTATAAAACAGTCTATACCATTTTCTTTACAAAAATCATACACATATTGTTCATCTGATACAGCTTCTTTTCTTATCATATGATTTACATGACACACTATTATTGAAAATTTTAATTCTGTTGTTTTACTTATATTATAAAGTGCATGTAATAAGCACATTGAATCTGGGCCACCAGATACACCAATTACTACCTTTTCTCCATTTTGTATTAATTTATACTTATTTATTGTTTCTAAAATTTTTTTTTGCATTATTTCTCCTAATTATTTTTTATAATCTGTTACCATTCATAAAATGTAAATATGCTTTAGTCATCAAACCTAGTTTCTAGATTAACAAATTTAGTGTAATTACCTAACCATAATAATTCTACAGTACCTGTAGATCCACCTCTATGTTTTGCAATTATAACTTCTGCTATATCCTTCTTTTCACTTTCTTGATTATAATAGTCATCTCTATATAAAAACATTACTATATCTGCGTCTTGTTCTATCGCTCCAGATTCACGCAAATCTGATAACATAGGTCTATGGTCAGGTCTTTGTTCTACTGCTCTTGATAATTGCGAAAGAGCTATTACTGGCACACCTATTTCCTTTGCTAAAATTTTTAAAGATCTACTTATTTCAGATATTTCTTGCTCTCTACTGGAACTTCTTTTATTGCTTCCTTGAACTAATTGTAAATAATCTATTATTACAAGTCCTATATTTTTTTCTAATTTTAGCTTTCTACATTTTGCACGTATTTCCATAACCGAAATTCCTGGTGTGTCATCTATATAAATTTCTGCTCCTGAAAGTGGTCCTATAGCTTCGGCTAATTTTGCCCAATCCTCATCTTCTAATTTTCCTGTTCTTACTTTATTACTATCTACCATAGCCTCACTACACATAATTCTGTTTACTAATTGATCCTTAGACATCTCTAAGTTAAATATAACAACAGGTATTTTTGCTTTTATTGCAGCATTTGTTGCTATATTTAAGGCAAATGCTGATTTTCCCATTGCTGGTCTTGCTGCAATTAAAATTAAATCTGATTCGTGTAATCCTGCTGTTTTATAATCTAATTCTGCAAATCCTGTTGGTACACCTGTAACATGCTGTTTTCTATTATATAATTCTTCTAATCTTGTAAAACTATCTACTAATATATCTTTTATTGGACTATACCCTTTTTGGTTTTTATCTTGCATTATATCAAAGATTTTTTTTTCAGATGCATCAATTATTGTTTCAACATCCTGAGTTGGATCATACCCTAATTCTATAATTTCATTTGCAGTTTTTATTAAATTTCTTAATACATATTTTTCTTCTACTATTTTTATATATTTTTCAACATTGGCTGTAGTTGGAACTTTATCTGGTAAACTTGCTAAATAGTCTAATCCACCAATTTGCTCTAATTTTTCCATTGAACTTAGTTCATCTTTTAATGTTATTATATCTATTGGTTCTGCCCTATCATATAAATTAAGAATTGCTTCATAGATTGATTTATTGTCTTCTCTGTAAAAACTATCTATTTTTAATTTTTCTACAGCTGCTGCAACTGCATCTTTGTCTGTAAGCATACTTCCTAAAACAGCTTGTTCCGCTTCTATATCATTTGGTGGTACTTTTCCTAATTCCATTACTAGACTCATTCCTTTCACATTTCTTTATATAGGATTTATGGCAATTTTTATTATAATTAATTATGACACTACATTTACTTTTAATTTACCTACTATTCCTTCATATAACTTTACATTCACTATGTGTACACCTAATGTTTTTATTGTTTCTTTTAATTCTATTTTTTTCTTATCTATCTTTAGATTATGCTGTTTTTCTAAACTTTCTGATATTTCTTTTGCTGATACTCCTCCAAAAATTTTTCCATTTTCTCCTGCTTTTACTTCAATTTTTAATGTTATTGTTTCAAAAGTTTTTGCTATTTGTTTTGCATTTTCCCTTTCTAAATCTCTTTTATATTGATTTGAATCTTGTTTTGCTTTTAATTTTGCCATATTTTCATTATTAGCTTCTACTGCTAAATTTTTAGGAAATAAAAAATTTCTAACATATCCATCTGAAGCATTTATTACTTCATCTTTCTTTCCTACTCCTTTTATATCTTGTTTTAATATTACCTTCATTCTTTCTCTATCCCTTTCTAAAATTTAATTTTTTCATTACAAGTTAATTGTTTTTTAGAACAACAGTGGACATTATCAATATTTTCACTATTAAGAATTTGAATGAACTGATGAATTTTTTTATACTCTAGGAAAGTCATCATCATTTATGATGATAGACTTGACGTAGAGGATAATTATGCGGAGTTTAGATTTTCTTAAAAGCTTTGCTTTTTAGAAAATTTTAATTCCGTTTTTTTATTAATTACCAATTTCTTCGTAATATTCATCTATACATTGTATTAACTTTTCTTTTACTTCTGTTATTGTCATTCCTTCTACTTGTGCTCCAGCAAGAGTTATATGTCCTCCTCCTCCAAGTTTTTCTAATATAACTTGCACATTTATATTTCCTATTGACCTACCACTTATGCATATTTTTTCTCCTATATTTCCTATTACAAATGATGCTGTTATATCACTTATTGTTAATAACTCATCTGCAGCTTTTGCACATATAAGACTTGCTTCTTTATCAATTTCATTGTATTCTGATATTCCTATTGTATTTTTAATAATTTGAGTCTTTTTTACAATATCTGCAATTTTATTAAAACTTTCTAAATCACTTTGGAACCATTTTTTTACTTTTATTATATCCACTCCACATTTTCGTAAATAGGCTGCCGCTTCAAATGTTCGTACTCCTGTTTTAAAAGTAAAGTTTTTGGTATCCATCATAATTCCAGCATATAAACCTTCTGCTTCTATGTTTTTTAATTCTACATTACTTTTTGCATATTGTAAAAGTTCTGTAACAAGTTCTGATGCTGATGAAGCATATACTTCTTGAAAAGTTAATGTATTTGGTTCAATAAAATCTGCACTTCTTCTATGATGGTCTATTATTACTATATTATTAGTTTTTTCTAATACTTCTGGTACTTCAACATAATTTCTTTTATGTGTATCGACTATAATTAATAAAGTTTCTTCATCTATAATATTTAATACTGTTTCTTTATCAACAAAAACTTGATTATACTCTTCTTCTTTGCCTATAGTATCTAAAAAATTTTGTAAAGTTAATCCCTTTGTATTATTTACTATATACGCCTCTTTTTCTAATGATTTTACAAGTCTATATACTCCTAAACTTGACCCCATTGAATCTATGTCAGGATTCATATGACCCATTATTACAACGTTTTTAGATTTTCTAATTAACTCTTCTAAAGCATTTGCAACAATCCTTGCTTTTACTTTCGTTCTTTTTTCTAATTCTTCTGCTCTACCTCCAAAGAATAGATATTTCCCTTCTTGCCTTATTACAGCTTGGTCTCCGCCTCTTCCTAATACTACATCAATTCCAGCTATAGCAGATTTAAACTTTTCACTATCATTTTCTCCTTCATTTGATATTGCTATACTCAAAGTTATCTGAATGTTTTCACTTAATTCAATTTCTTTTACTTTATCTAAAATACTAAATTTATTTTCTTTTATATTTTCTAAATATCTCTTTTCAAAAATATATACATACTTATCTCTATCAGATTTTATTAAAAGACCATTCATTTCATTTGTCCATTCATATATGACTCTTTCTACTTCAGCCATTGCTTTAGTTCTATCTTCGTTATTTACTCTTTGTGTTATTTCTTCATAATTATCTATCATTATTATTCCTATACAATTTTTTGAATCTTCATATTCTTTCTTTAATTTTATATTTTCTGTTTCATCTATAAAATATAATATCATCATATATTCTTTTTTATTTTTCTTTTCTCTATTTTTTGTACTTACAAATCTGCCTACAATTTTGTAATTATTTTTTCCTATAATAACTTGTTTTTCTATATCTCTATCTTTTTTATTTTCTCTTGTATCAATTTCACTTTTTATATCATATACTAAATCATTAATATAACTATTTATATCTATATTTCCAAATTCTGATACAAATTTTGAACTTTTCCATATAATATTTCCATTTGTTTCTAATATTAACAATGGGAATGGCGAATTTATTAAACTCGTTTTTGCTGTTGAATTTACAGTTAATGTTAAATCTTGTAATTGCTCAGATATTTCGCTTTTCCTTTTGTTATTTGCAAAATATGTATATGCTATAATTAATAAATATAATATTATAGACGGTACTATAAATTGTGCTTTTATTATACATATTATTAGTAGCAGTATTAGTATTATGACAAGGTATAATTTAGTTCTTGATACTAAATTATCAAATAATTTTCTGTTACTATTTGACATATTTATCTCCTTTTCTTGTATTTGTTTATTTTACCGCTATTTAGCGTTTTTGTCAATGAAAAGCACAAAAAATCCATGGAAATTCTAAAACTATTTTGAATTTACCATGGATTTTATATTCTGTACTTTCATCTTCTTTCCTTTATGTATATTTTACCGTTATTTTGCTTGTTTTTTATTTACTTATTTTATATCCGACTAGTAACTATTTTATAGTTTTTTCTTAAATAACTATTATTACGTAATAATTTCAAAAATGAAAGCATTATATGCTATTCATAAAAGTAATCAATTATTCCATTATATATTCCCCATGCTAATCTATCTTGATATTTATCTTCTTGTAATTTTTGTTCTTCTGTTTGGTTGGATAAAAAGCCACATTCCACAATAGTTGTTGGTATTTCTACATTTTTTATTATATAAATGTTATCTATTGTTTTTGCAATTCTATTATTTTCTGTCTGTATTGCTTCATTTAAGTTGTTTTGTATGGATACTGCCAGTTTTTTTCCTTCTTCACTATCTTTTTTATAGAATGTTTGCCATCCATCATATTGCTGTTGGGGTATTTTATTTAAATGTATTGACACAAATATATCACTACTACTTTCGTTTCCAATTTTTACTCTATTTTTTAAATCTGATATTTTCTTTTGTTTTAATGTTTTACTATCTATATCATATATTGCATTTTCATCTGAACGTGTTAATATCACTGTACATCCACTTTGTTCTAATAATTGCTGCAATTTTAATGCTATCTTTAAATTTATTTTCGCTTCTGATATGCCATTAGAACTCTCTGCACCTTCATCTGGAATTCCATGCCCTGCATCTATTATTATTGTTTTCCCTGATACAGGCAAACTCACAACAGATACAATTTCTTCTTCTCCATTTTTTGCTGTTGATAATATATATGTAAATATAGATATAAATACACATAATGTTATCACTACTAATCTTTTTTTATTTAAAACAACCATACAAAACTCCTTACAAACATATATCTATTCATTTAATATATACAATATAGTCCATACTACTAGAAATAGTATACTAGGAGGTGATAATATAGTTTTCAAATACTTTTTAGCCTTACTGTTCATTATAACTTTTCTTCCTTTCTTTTTTATTGTTTATTCTATTATACTACCTATTTGCTCATAATATGATTTTAGTTATTGTGCAATGTATTTTTTATAGTTATAGGTTAATGGTTTTATATAAAAATAGTTTTAAAGCATTATATTGTACAAAGTTTTCATAAAAAAGAAATAGTATATTATTATACTATTTCTTTAAAAATTTATTTTATTTCTTTTTTTAATCTTGCATATAAAAAATATCCTACTGCACCTATAACTGCAACAACAAATATTGCACTTAGCACAACTTTGTTAACTCCAGCAGCTGGAATAGAATTAGATGATGTAGTACCATCACTTCCATTGGCACCATTCAAACCATCTCCTGAACCTGTTCCATTATCAGAACCACTTCCTGATCCGTTTCCTGAACCTGTTCCATCATCAGAACCATTTCCTGATCCTGTTCCACTACCAGAACCACTTCCTGATCCATTTCCTGATCCTGTTCCATTATCAGAACCACTTCCTGATCCACTTCCTGATCCATTTCCTGATCCTGTTCCACTACCAGAACCACTTCCTGATCCATTTCCTGATCCTGTTCCATCATCAGAACCACTTCCTGAACTATTTCCTGATCCTGTTCCACTACCAGAACCACTTCCTGGTCCATTTGGATCATCAGAATCATCATCTTGACTTCCAGATCCAGAACCATTTGATGCACTTAATTTTACACTAACTGGTTCAATAGTTATGTTTCCACTAGACCATGATCCACTTGTTCCTGCTACAGTAATGTCTTTTAATGTTATAGTTGTTTCTGTTGCAGAAATATCACTTAAAGTCTTGAATGTAATAGTAACCATTGGTTCAGTTGATGTTGTACATCCAGACATTCTTGCTAATACTAATTTTTGATTATATGCAGGACTCCAACCATTACTTCCAGAGCAACTATCTGATGTTATTTTTTCAAATACTGCTGTATCATAATCAACTGTTGCTTGCATTGCATTAATACCTGCATTATCTCCAACATTTATAGAAGCTAAATTAAATGAAACTGTTACAGTTGATCCTGCTTCTAATACATTTGTATTAGATGTTAAATTTCCTACCGCTGTATAATCAGCTGCTTTAACTGTTGTACCTCCTACTAGAATTGATACGATTGTTAGTACGATTAGTATTAATCCTCTTGTTTTTTTCATCTGTTTACTCCTTTCTTTATTATTTTTATATAATATTAAATTTTTCATTTGCATATAAAAAGTAGATTTTATCTTTTTATATGCAAATTTAAAATTTAATTATTATCATATAATTTTATTAAGGTTCTTTATTATTCTGCCTAATTTTTTTACAATTTATTACATTTTTATAATAATTGATAAAATTACATGGTATTTTAGATTTATGTTGTTAATTCATTAATCATAGCTGATAAATCAGACATTGTCACATCCATAGTATTGTCCATATCACCTGCCATATAATAAATTCCCTGCAAGAAATATGCTCCTGTATGATGTGAAATCATTGTAGATAAATCATTTACTGTTAATTGTCCATCACCATCTAAATCACCTGTTACAGCTATTTCTAATTCTATGCTTTCTTCGGAACCTTCTTTAGTAACTTTTATTGTCATTCCTGTTCCTATAATTTCATTATCTTGTACTTTTGTGCCATCTTTTCTAAATACTTCTATAATTCCATTTGTTTCACAATTATTAATAAATTCAGTAAGTGTTGTATTTGTAGGAACTTTTGTAAGATATCCTTTTTCTAAGTTATCTTGTACTCTATTTTTCAAAATATTATATACACTAGATTCTAAATATAATTCGTCTCCTTTTTCTATAATTCCTGTTCTTTTCCATACAGCATATAAAGTTATATTATCATCTGTTGTGTAATATCCATTTTCTGCTCCTGAAGCATATTTAGCTTCACTAGCATCTTTTTCTTCTGCCCAACCTATAAATGCATAAGCTTGTCTAGTTGGTTTTACTGAACTTAATAATAAATCTTGTCCATAAACTTTTTTCTGTGTTCCTGGAGCATTTTTTCCTCCATTTGCATTATATGTTACAGTAAAGGTTTTTGCTTCCCATATTGCATATAATACAGCATTTTCTTCATATATTGTATAATCTGAACCTACATTATATGTTGGAGTAGTATCACTACTTAATGTTCCCCAACCGATAAAATTATATCCAACTTTCATAGGAATTGTCAAGCCTATTTGTATTTTTTCTCCATATTTTAAATTTTGTTTTTCAGGACCTCCATTTCCTCCATTTGCATCATATGTCAATGTACAATTTTGAAGTTCCCATACAGCATATAATACTGTAACATCATTTGATGTTAACATTGAACTGCCTTCATATTCTACATCTTCTGGCTTGTTTCCATTCGTTTTAGTAGACCAGCCTAAAAATTTATATCCTGTTTTTTCTGGTATTACATCTGTCAATTTTAAATCTTGTGTCCAATATTTTATTTGATTTTCAGGTTGATTTGTTCCATTTAAAATATTATATCTTATTTCTATTGTTTTTTCTTCCCATATTGCATATACCGTTACATCTTCATCTTCTGAATATTTCGTTATTTTTTCTTCTTCCTTAGCATTATCTGTTAAGCCCCATCCTTTAAATGTAAATCCTTCTTTTATTGGAATTTGTGTACTTAAAATATATGTTTCACCTTTTTCTTTCCAATATGGTTCAGGTGCTCCTGTTCCTCCATTTGCATCATATGTAATTTTTATTGAACCTGGATTCCATATTGCATATAATGTTAAGTCTTTATCTTCTGAATATTTTTCTCCAGGTTTATACTGTTTACCATTTGCATCTTCCCAATGCTCAAATGTATGATTTTCTCTTGTCATTCCACTTCCTTCTGCTATTGTAATTGCTTCTTCACCTTTACGTCTTACTTGTGGCTCTGGTTCGCCTGTTCCCTTGTTAGCATTATAATAAACATGATAAACTGTACTTGCCCATTTAGCAAATAATTCTTGGTCATTTTTTTCTGTAAATATACTTTGATCTGTAATCAATTTTCCATCTTGAGTATACCATCCAACAAATTCATAATCTGTTTTTGTTGGTTGAGGTAATTCTCCATATGGTTTTTCGTATTCTACAATTTTATTATTTTCACTTATTTGCGCATTTTCTCCTGCTTTAAATGTTACTGTATATTTTTTTGAATCATATTCTGCTGTTAACATTAAATTTTCATTTTCTGTATATATATCTCCTACATTAAAAATTTTTTTGTTTGTATCTTCCCAATGATTAAATTGGAAACCATCTTTTGTTGGTATTACACTACTAATATGGAAATTTGTATCTTCTGATGTTTTATATTCTGTATTTATTACTTCATTAGCACCATTTGTTATATATTGTATACTATATAATTCTGGCGTCCATATTGCGTATAATTTTCTATCTGCATTTTCCCAATACAAGTCTCCTTCATGATATAAAGGATCTGTACTTTCTGCAGTTTCTCCCCAACCTACAAATACATAATTTTCTCTGGCAGGGATATAATCATATATGTATATAGCACTACCATTATGAATTTTTTCTTGATCATTAAAGTTTTGTCCATTAGCTGTTCCTTTATTAAAATCATATGATATATGATATTTTTTTGCTTCCCAAACAGCATATAATGTTACATCTTGTTTACCTGTATACTTACCTTGAGCTTGATATTCTACTTGTCCTTTTGATAAATCTGTTGTCCAACCAGCAAAAGTATATCCTTCTTTTGTTGGAATTATATCACTTAATATTTCATAATCATTTTCTTTATTTCCCATTTGCGTACTTATTTGTGGAGTACCATCTTGTGTGTCATATTTTATTGAAAATTTATTTTCATCTATAACTTCATTTTCATCTTTCCATATAGCATATAATGTTATATCTTCATTTGCTGAATATTGTGCTCCACCTATATAATCAATAGCACTATAATCTGCATTTTTATCTTTAGCCCAACCCATAAAATCGTATCCTTGTCTTGTATATCCTGAGCCATTACTTAATGCTATAGTATTATTATATCCTTTGGTGCTACTTTCTATACTTCCACTTACATCTTGTGAATTTGGCATATATGTTATAGTATATTTTATACTTTCCCATTGTGCCGTAAATGTAGAACTTTCTAATTTACTATATATATTATTTCCTTGTGCTGAATATATTTTTTTATCAGATGATGAAAGCCAACCTGTAAATTTATATCCCTCTTTTATTGGTTCTGAAGTATATATTTCTATGTCGTCATCATCTATTGTTCTAGTTTGTGCATGAAATACTCCTTCTCCTCCATTTACATCATAATTTATTGTATAAATTGTTTCATCCCATTGTGCTTCTAGAGTTTCATCTTGAGTTACAGTTAGTTTACTTCCTACATTTAAATTATCACTATTATTCCAACCTTTAAAGGTATATCCTTCTTGTATTGGTGTTGGCAAATCTATTTCACTTTGAAATTGTGCATTCTTTTGATTAGATTCACCTGGAGGTAACATACCTCCATTAGAATCTAATGTTATAGTATATGTTGTTGCATTCCATTGAGCAACTAAATATAGATTTCTATCTTCTGAAAATTCATCATTAGCGTGATGGATTTCTTCTGTTACCATATCATACCAACCTGCAAATTCATATCCTTCTTTTGTTGGTCCTTCTTTTATTGTATACGAATCTCCATGAACTTTTTTTGTGTTTTCTGGTCCACTTTCTCCACCATTCCAATAATATACTATATCATAACTTTTTGTTCCCCATATTGCATATAATGTTATGTTTTTTTCTGTACTTCCATTATTTAATGCTTCTTTTAATTCTTGATATGTTACTTCTTGACCTGGTGTATACTCTGCTGTTGTACTTTCTTTAGATAGAGACCAGCCTAAGAATTCATATCCTTCTTTTGTAGGTTTTTGTGTAGCTATATTCATTGGTTTGCTTATATTTTCTGTTTTTGATTCTGGCTTTGAAGCTTCATCACCTTCATTTACATCATATGTAATTGTCCACTCATCTTCTTTTATTGTAAGTTCTGTATCTTCTGTAATAAATATTTTTGCAGCTTCAACCATATATGCATTATATAACCTAACACTAGTTTCTTCTACATCTTTTATAACTTCAAATGTTATAGTAGCAATATTACCTTCTGCCATAACTGAATCTAATGCCGTTCTTGAAA
The DNA here is from genome assembly GCA_947628835.1 of uncultured Clostridia bacterium. Classification (GTDB taxonomy): domain Bacteria; phylum Bacillota; class Clostridia; order TANB77; family CAG-508; genus CAG-269. Next base: position 13,841 of record CANRBL010000011.1, read on the forward strand.
GACTTATTTCTCCGTCTGCATCTTTTCCACCTGTTTCATAATCATCAAATAATAGCTTATGCCATCCATTTTCTCCTTTTGAATTTTTATATTTTAGTACCGTTGTATCATAATAAATATATCCTTCATATGCATTTGTCTTTCCTGTACTATTTGATATCTTAATACTTATATCAACTTCTTTACCTGGCGTTAAATTATTACTTGACGCTACCAATGTTTGAGTAAATGTTCCTGATTCCTTTGAACCTGGTTTTATGTCATCTGCAGTAACTTTTGCAAATACTGATATTGGAAGACAATGTATAATCATTATTATTATTAGCATTATGCTTATCATTTTTTTATTGACATTAATTTGTGCTTCTTTAACATTCAGTACCTTTGGAATTTTATATTTAAATTTTTCTCCCTTCATATTATATCACATTCCTTTTCTTATTTTGATAAGTCATTTATCATAGATGATAAATCTGAAATTGTAACTTCATTATCTTTATCTACATCTGCTGCAATACTATATACTCCATCTAAACTTACCGCACCTGTATGATATGATGTCATTGAAGATAAATCACTAACACTCATTTTACCATCACTATCTAAGTCGCCTGTTACAACTATTGTTATTTCATATTCAGTTTTTGCATTTTTATTTGTTACCTTAATTTTCATGCCAGTTCCTAATACATCTTTATTTGCTAATTTCGTACCATTTTTTGAATATACTTCTACTGTTCCATTTGTACTACAATTATTTATGATTTCTAAAAGTTGTGTATTTGCATCTACTTTTACATATTCTGTTTTTTCTCCATTGCCATTTTCTACGCTTCCTTGTCCTGTAAATACTTCTGACTCTAGATATAATTCTTCATTATTATTTAATGGATTATATATTAAAGTACCATTTGCATCATATACTTTTATATTTTCTTCTTTATGTGCATCTGCATATTCTTTTGCAGAATTAAAGTCATCAAATGTATTTTCATCTGTGTCTTCATCTGTAGCTTCTACTTTACAATAATACATATATTTTACGCCTTCTTCTGTTGCTTGCCATACTGCATATAGAGTTGCATCTTTATCTTCTGTATAATAACCATCATCTGCTCCAGAATTATATTTTGCTTCTGTTGCAGTAGGTTCTTCTGCCCAACCAACGAAAATATATCCTTTTCTTGTTGGTTTTACTGTACTTAATAATAAATCTTCTTTATATACTTTTGTTTGGCTTCCTGGTGCATTTTTTCCTCCATTTGCATTATACACTACTGTATAAGTTTGAGCTTTCCATATTGCACTTAATACTACATTATCGTTATATATTGTATAGTCTGAACCTGGAGCATATTGTAGTTTTTCATTACCTTTTACTCCCCATGCTACAAAATTATATCCATCTCTTGTTGGTACTACTGTACTTATTTGAGTTTTCTGTCCATAATTTAAAGTTTCTCCTTCTGGTGTTCCTGTTCCTCCATTTGCTTCATAAGTTAATGCACATGTCTGTAATTCCCATACTGCATACAATACTGAAATATCATTTGAAGTTATTGTATTACCTGCTTTATATTCTACATCATCTAATGTACTACCATATGGTTTTGTACTCCATCCTAAGAAGTTATATCCTGTTTTTTGTGGTATTGTATCAGTTACTTGAAGATTTTGAGTGTAATATTTTGTTTGATTTTCTGGTTCATTAGTTCCTCTTAAAGTATCATATCTTAATTCTCTAGTATTTTCTTCCCATATTGCATATACTGTTACATTTGAATTTCCAGAATATTCTGATATTGCATCTTTTGCTAATGTTGTATTTGATAATCCCCATCCTTTAAATATAAATCCTTCTCTTTCAATACCTTCTTTACTTAAAACATATTTTTCATCATATTCTTTCCAATATGGCGCAGGTGCTCCTGTTCCACCGTTTGCATCATATGTAATTTTATAAGATTCTGAATCCCATATTGCATATAATGTTAAGTCTTTATTGTCAGAATATTCTGTACCTTCTGCATAAACTTTACCTTCTGCATCTTCCCATTGTTTAAATTCATGTCCACCTTTTGTCATATTTCCTGGTCCTTGTATTTCAATTGCGTCTCCATTTTTTGTTCTAGTTTGAGTACTTGGTGCTCCTGTTCCTCTATTTGCATTATAATATACATGATATATTGTACTTTCCCATTTTGCATATAATTGTTGATCTTCTGTTTGTTTAAATATTGTTTCTTGTGTAACTGGTTTATCATCTTTCGTATACCAACCTATAAACTCACTATTTTCTTTTGTAGGAATTGGTAATTCTCCATATTCTTTACCATATTCTACTGTCATATTAGTTTTATTAACTGTTGCTCCTTCTTCTACATTGAATGTTACTGTGTATTGTTTTGCATTATATTCTGCTGTTAATACAAGATTAGCATTTTCATTATATGCATCTCCTGACATATATTGTTTTTCATTCTGGTCTTTCCAAACATCAAATGCATAACCTGATTTTGTTGGTATTACATCACTTATCTTAAAATCTGTATCTTCACATGTTTTGTATTGAGTATTTATTACTTCTTTAGCCCCTTGTGTTTTATATTGAATACTATATGTTACTGGTGTCCATATTGCATATAATACTCTATCTCTATTTTCCCAATAAATATCTCCTGCTAAGTATATTGGCTCTGTACTTGTAGGCGTTGCTCCCCAACCTTTAAAAGTATAGTTATCTCTTACTGGTTTTTCACCATATAAATATATTGAATTTCCATTATGTTCTTTTTGTTGTGTTACAAATTTATTATTTACTACTTCGTCTTCATCTACTGAATTTCCTTGTGTTCCACCATTTAAATTATATTCTATATTGTATATTTTTTTCTTCCATACTGCATGTAATGTTACATCTTCTTTTGCTTCATAATGTGATTTAGCTTCATACTCTACTGTACTATCTTCTAAATCCGTTGTCCAACCTTGAAATTCATATCCTGCTTTTTGTGGTATTATTCCACTTACCATTTCATATAAATTTTCTTTACTTCCAATTTGTGTACTTATTTGTGGTGTTCCACCTTGCATATCATATTTTATTCTAATTTTATTTTCTTCTATTATATCACTTGCATCCATCCATAATGCATATAATGTTATATCTTCATTTGCTGTATATGATGCTCCTCCTAAATATTCATGACTTAAATAGTCATCATCTGGATCTGTTGACCACCCCATAAATCTGTAGCCTTGTCTTGTATATTCTGAAGCATCACTTAATGCTATACTTTGATTCCATTCTTTTGTGTCATTTTCTATATTTCCATGAACATCTGTTGAATTTGGTCTGTATTGTATAGTATATATTAGTTCTTCATATTGTGCAGTAAATTTTGTATTTTCTAATTTTGAATATACATTATTTCCATCTGTTTTATATATTACATTATCAGATGAAGATAACCAACCTGTAAATTTGTATCCTTCTTTTGTTGGTTCTTGACTAAAAATTGTTATATTACTACTATTTATTGTTCTAGATTGATCATAGAATGTTCCTTTTCCTCCATTAACATCATATGTTATTTTATATGTCTCAGCTATCCATTTTGCCTTTAATTCTTTATCTTCTGTTACTGTTATTTTTTTCCCTTGTATAGTATTACCATCATACCAACCTTTGAATAAATATCCCTCTCTTACTGGTTCTGGTAATTCAAATTCTGTTCCATATTCTAAAGGATTCTCAGCTTTTTCATCACTTTGGAATGAACCTTCATTTAAATTTAATGTAATATTAAATGTTTTTGCTTGCCATTGTGCTGTTAAAGTTGTACTTTGATTTTTATTATATGTGCCAATATATGTTTCACCTTCTGATGAACGCCAACCTACAAAATCATATCCTTCTCTTGTTGGTTTTGGTAATTGTAAATCTGTATCTTGTTCTTTAAAAGCAGAATCTATTGTTTTTGGTTCACCTTGATTTGTATCAAATATTACTGTATATGAATTTATGATCCACTTTGCACTTAAAGTAAAATTTTCTTCATAATTTACATAGTCTTCATCTACTACTTGAACTCCTTCATTTGTATACCAACCTGTAAAAGTATATCCATCTCTTGTTGGAACTGGTAAATTACCTCCTTCATTATACTTTTGTCCAAAATTTCTTTTTATAGTTTTTTGATCTTCTTCATTTAATGTTCCTTGTGATAATTCAAATGTAATTGTTACTTCTTTTACTTCAAATACTGCAATGAATTTTACATTTCCTGTAACAGTATATTGTGTTCCAGCACCATGAATTGAATCATCATCATCTTCTTCACTTAATTTCCAACCTTTAAATGTATATCCTTTTTTATATACATCTTTTTTTAATTCTATTTGCTTACTATCTCCATCTTCTATTTTAACTGTTACGTTATTTTCTGGGTCTATTTCTCCATCTATTTCATATTGAACTGTATATTTCGGTACATCAGAATCATCTATTGACCAATGTGCATATAATGTTTGGTCTTCATCAGTTGTAAAAATTGTATAACTATGTATTCTTTCTCCTTCTTCATCATCTCCACCTTCTAATGCTGTAGTCATAAGGCTTACAGGTTCTGGCTCTGTGCCTTGTTTTGTATACCAACCTTCAAATATATATCCACTTCTTGTTGGTGTAGGTAATGATCCATATGGTGTATCATAAGTTACCTCTCTACTTTTGTCACCACTTGATAATTCATCTCCTTTATTTGCATCAAATGTTACTGTATGTGAATTAGCTGTCCATTCAGCAGTAAATACTTCTGTTCCATCTACTGTATAATCGCTACCAGCTTGACAATCTTGTCCCTCTGAATTTTTCCAACATTTAAATGTATATCCTTCTTTTTTTTGTGCTTCTTTTAATTGTATTTGTGATTTTTCATCTTCTTGTTCTGTTGTTACATTTCCATCTACATTATAATATATATCCCATTGAATTGTTGGATTTTGTGACCAATGAGCATATAAGTTATGATCTTCTGTTTTTACACATATACTATCTTTATCAATTTTAACTCCATTAGTTTCTTCTGTATACCAACCTAAAAATGTATAATTTTCTCTTGTTGGTACTGGTAAATCACTTCCTGTTGCTGCATATGTACCATTATATGTAACTTTAACTTTTGTTTTATCTTCATTGCCTTCTGTTACTGCATCATATCCATTTCCTTTATACTCACTTGGAAATTCTCCTTCTTTTGCATTAAATGTTACTGTATATTCTGCTGGTTCCCATTGTGCTACTAAATATAATTCTATTTCTGCCTCATATTCGCTATTTGGCTGATATTCTTGTTTGTTAACAATATCATACCAACATTTAAAGTTATATCCATCTCTTACTGGAGCTTCTTCTATATTATACTTTGTTCCATACTTTTTAAATGCATTTTCTACTGTTTCCTCTGCAGATCCATCTGCTTTATGTCCTCCATTATAAAAATATACTATTTTATATTCTAATGGTTTCCATACAGCATGCAATGCTATATTTTTTGTTTCTTGGTCAAGTTCTTCATCTTCTTTTAAATCTTCATATTTATATTTACTTCCTGCTGAATATGTTGTTACTCCTTCAGTTTCTTCGCTGTCAACTGTTTCTTTTGACCATCCTACAAATTCATATCCATCTTTTGAAGGTTCTTCATTTGTGATTACTATATAATTACCTTCTTCTGTTGATTGTGCAGATGGAATTGTATTATCATCTCCTTCATTGCAATCATATGTAATTGTCCACATTTTTTTCTCTGTGTTACATAATGTTATACTAGCTTCTTTTGCTGTACATAATGGGTCTTCTTCTGCAACATCCTCTTCAGAAAGTTTTTTCAAATCTGCAGATGATAACTTTATTTCAGTTCCCTGTCCTCCTCCTTCTTCTTCACTTATATTCTTTTTTGCATTAAAAGTTACTTCTAATATTGTACCATCTGCAATTGAATATGTAGAATCTTTTTCTAAAACTATTTTAGCACCTTGCTCTGGTTCTAATGCCATAGGCATCTCACTTTCTGATTTATAATCAAATGCTTTTATATTCCAACCATCACACCCTTTTGCTGATTGATATTTCAATGCTTCTGTATCATAATCAAGATATACTTCATAAATATCTGGATCTTCTTTTAATTTTGATGTATCTAGAATTTGAATACTTATAGTTACATTATCTCCTTGTTTTATGTCATTTGTAGAAGTTAATAATGTTTGAGAAAATGTTACATCTCCGTCTTCTCCACTTAATGACGCTGCAAATACTGAAATTGGAAAACATGGTAATAATATTGCAATTATAAGTAATATACTAATAATCTTTTTATAAAAATTAATTTTTCCTTCTTTCATACTTACTTACATTCCTTTCCTAAAGGCTCTAAATTAATTCAATTATTGCCTTTAATAATTTTTTAACTATATATTTGCTAAGACTTCAACCATTGATGATAAATCTGATACTGTATTAGTTTTATCATCATCTACATCTGATGCCATAACTTCAATATTAGTAAGTTTTCTTTCTCCTGTTAAATCTGATACAACTCTTGATAAATCTGATGCTGATGTATCTCCATCTCCATCTAAATCTTGCTTTACTATTAAAGTCATAGAAACTTCTTTGTTATCTTTTATTACTTTTAAAATCATTCCTGTACCAACTTTTTCTGTATTATCAACTACTGTACCATCTTCTTTTTCTATTGTTACTTCTCCTTCTGTACTAACACTTTGTAAAAATTCATCTATTGTTGTTGTTTCTGGCATTTTTACTAAACTCATATCAAATCCTTCTTCTTCAACAACTTGATATTTTTCTTCATCTATTTGTACTTCTGGTAATTGTTCATCTGGTACTTGTCCTTCTGCTACTGGCTCATGTTCTATTTCTATTTGCATATCTCTTCCATCTAAAACATCCATACCTGCAAACATATAAGGGTCTATTAATTCTACTATAGTACTTTTTGCATCCTTTAATATTGTAAATGTTATATATATAATATTACCATCAATTACTTGGGTATCATAGGCACATGATATTCTCTTTTTACCTTCTTCTACATCTTCTGTTACCATTTTATTTTCCCAATCTTTATTGGCTGTGACGCTTTTAAATTCTAATACTTGTGGATCATACTTTACATAAGTTGAAAAGTTAAATGATTCCATTACACTATTTAAAAAACTTATTTCTAAAGTTACATCTCTACCAACTCCAGTAAGTTCTGCTGACATACCCTCTATCATAAATCCATTTTCATGATGCGTAATATTTCCTTCCTGTGGTACATCTTCTGTTTCTCCTTCTTCTATATCATCTCTATCATCTCTTTCTTCTCTTTGATCTGGTTCCTCTTCTCCTATTATTTCAGATTCATTTAAAGCTCTAACTTTTATTAATATGCTAGGTAAAATTATCATTATTATTAATATTATTCCTAAAATTACTTTTGTACTTCTTTTCATATTTTTTTCCTTTCTTAACTTTATATTATTTTGTTAATTTAGATATCATATCTGATAAATCTGATGCTGTATTTTTTTTGTCTCCATCCATATCAGATGCCATCATTTCTATTTCATTAAGTGCTGTTTCTCCTGTTAAATCAGCTACTAATTTTGATAAATCTTCTGTTGTAACTAAACCATCTCCTGTTACATCTTGAACAACAATTATAATTAATGAAATTTCTTCATCTTCTTTTGTTACATTTAACTTCATTCCTGTACCAACAAGTTCTTCATTTTGCGTATCTGTGTTGTCTACTTTTTTTACAACAGGAATACCATTTGTATTGCAATTATTTATAAAATCTTTTACTGTTGTTTTTTCTTGTACTTTTATAATATATTTATCTCCATCCACATACTCATTATTTTCACCTATTTGGTATATATCTGATTTCAAATATAACTTTTCTTTATCATCGTCATCATCATCTCCACCATCATTTGCTTTTGATAATAATGTTATTTGAGTATCTTCTGAATATGAAATATTATTTGTATCTGCCATCCATGAATCATATAATTTTACAATTGTATCTTCAGTATCTTTTAATACTGTAAATGTAAGACTAACTATAGATCCTTCTGCTAAAACTTCATCTGAATTTTCTCTTGAAATTTCTATTACTCCTTCTGCTTCTTCATCAGATTCTAAACTATCAAATAATAGTAATGACCAACCATTATTTGCAACTCCATCTTTATAACTTAATACTTCTTTATCATAATTTAAATATCCTTCAAATTCACTTGCTGTATGTTGACTACCTGAAATATTTATATCTATAGTTATGTCTTCACCTTCTCTTAAACCAGTTTTATTACATGTAAGAGTTTGTACAAATTTAGTTGTTTCTTCTAAATCACTTTGTAATAATTGTTCTGTTTGCTGATTACCATTTTGTTTTACTTCTGATTTACCTTCATTGTTTTCCACTGCACTGGATTGCATTTTGAAAATTGGGAAGACTAAAACTATTGTTAATATTATTCCTAAAATTAGTTTCGTACTTCTTTTCATAAAACTTTTTCCTTTCTTTTATAAATTTTTCATTTTACACTGTCTATTGTACAGACAATTTTTCAATTATTGATGATAAATCAGATACACTAACTTCTTTATCATTATCTATATCTCCTGCCATTTTTTGTAGTTCTGTAAGTTGCGTGTCTCCTGTTAAATATGCTACTTCTAATGATAAATCTGATACTGTTACCATTCCGTCTCCATCTAAATCTTGTACTACTACTAATGTAAGTTCTATCTCTTTTTCTCCTTTTGTTACTTTAATTTTCATTCCCGTTCCTACATATTCTGTAAATGATAATGGTTCACCATTTAAATTATATACACTGATTACTCCATTTGTACGACAATTGTTTATAAATTGTGAAAGTTGTGTACTTGCTGGTATTTTTAATATATATTGGTCTCCTTCTGAATATTTTTCATCTTCTCCTATTACATATTCATCAGATTCTAAAGATAATTCTTCATCTTGTGGCTCTGGGTCATTTTGTGTTGCATTAAAGATTATATCTGTATCTTTTGCTACATAATATATTTCTTCATTTTTTCCTTCTATATCTTTTATACTTACCTTTGTTTCTCCAACTTCTATTCCTTCTTTAACTTTCATTTTTATTAAACATATTGTTCCTGAATTAGTAACTTCATCTGTTTTTTGTGCAGATATTTTATTATTTTCTGTATTAAATACAGGGTCATCCCATTTATTAATACCTACTATGTCATTTTCTGTAATATCTTCAAATATATTTTTATCGTATTCTAAGTTACATGTAAATTCGCTTAAATTTATTTCACTTATATCTACTGAAATTCCTAATATAACTGTATCTCCTGGATTTAATTTTTTAACATTTGATATTAACATGGCATTCATATTTTGTGCATTTTCCCAAACTGCATATAATGTTACATCTACATCACTTTTAAATTTATCTCCTGGTCTATATGCTATGTCAGTACTTCCTTCTGATGATGACCATCCAACAAATCTATATCCATCTCTATTTGGTATTTCTGTTGTTATAGTGGTTTCTTCTCCTTTAGTAAATCCTTGTGTACTTTGCATACTTCCACTTATTCCTTGCTTAAAACTATATGTAATTAATCCATCTGTCGCTGGTTTATCATCTATTACTATTAATGCATTTTCCAATGCATCAAATGTTAATGCCCCTCTACATGCATATGCATCATTAAATCTTATTTCTGTACTTTTAGTTTCTTTTATAACTTCAAATGTAATTGTTGCTACTGATTCATCTGTTTTATCTAATCCATATCTAAATACTGAAAATTCTCCATCATCTTCAAAATATGTTAAACATATCCAACCATTATTTGATTTTATACAATATTCACCTTCTTCATTTGTAGCTACTTTTAAAATTTCTTTATTAAAATTAAGATATCCAACTACTGTATTTATACTTTCTTCACTTTTTACATTTATATCAATATCAAACTTATCTCCTACTTCTAATGTTTTTGGTTCTCTTTGTGTGGTTAATTTTATATTAAAATTTTGAACTTCCGCTGCTTTACTATTAATTTGTAATCCTAATATAATAGATATAAATATAAAAAACATACATATGTATTTTTTTATATTCTTTTGTTCTTTCATAATTTTATCTCCTATCTTTTAATTTTATTTTTTTATCTTTAAATGGATATTTGAATCATCTAAATCTTGATAATAATCAACACCTGATACTTCTAAATCATTTATTTTTATTTCTGTTTCTTCTATATTTATATCACTTTTTGCTTTTAAATTTAAAACCATTATTAATCCATTATTAGATGTTTTTTTATTTCTTCCTGAAATTAACATTTTACTTGGTTCATCATATACTGAGACCCAATCATTTTTATTTTCTATATTATCATTAGTTATTTTTTCAAATAAGTTTTCATCATATTCTAAAAAACCCTGTATAGTATATATATCTTCTTCCAAATTTTCTATTTCTACTTCTACTGATACTGTTTCTCCTGCTTTTACATATTTTTCTTCTGATTGCAATCCTACTTTTACTTTTGAATTACCTTGCTTTATATAAAATATTGCACCAATAGCACATATTATAAGAATTATTGCAATAACACTTATTGCTATCTTTTTCTTTTTTGACATTTTTTCTAACATTCCTTTCCTTAGTATATTTCTATTTTATAAGACCATTAATTTTATTACCAGTCTAATGCTAAGTCATCTAATGTTACTCCTGGCTTTGATAATATTAATTGCACTATTGAATCTGCTAATACAATTGGTCTTCTTTGTATACTAACAGTTTTTCCAACTCCAAAAGTTCCTGAAAATGATAAATCATATGTTTCTTTTTCAAATTCAGATAATTCTCTATAATAATATTTATCACTTTTACATTTTTGTAACTCTATATTCATAAAAGACCATCTTGCTCTTCCTTTAGCATCTACATATTTACCAGTATCTCCATATACAATTAAACTTAACTCAATTTCTTCTTTTATTCTTCTTAATTTTAATGTCATTCCTGTTCTTAAATAAGTTTGTTCATTTATTATTTGATTGCCTTCTTTATCTAAAATTATTATTTCTTCTGCATTTGTAATTAAATGTTTCTTAAATTCTTCTATGGTTATTTCTATATTTCCTGTTCTTGAACCAATTACTGGTTTTCCCGCTTCATCATATTTTATAATTTTTCTTATATAAGTATCTCCTTTTTGATATGCAAAATCATAATCTATATGATTTTGATTATCTTCTGCATCTTGTGGATATATATGATATCCTATTTCATATACATCTGATTCTAAATATAGAGGACTACTTTTATTTGTTGCATATACATTTACAGTATCTTCTGTCCATCCATTTTCTTCTTTCCCATTCATATCTCCTTTTTTTGGTACCCAAATATGATTACCTGATTTTATCTCTGCTTTTGTTATAATTAATTCACTTGTATAATACATTTGACCATCATCACCCATAATAAGCTCTGAACCATCAGGTCTTTTTTCAAAAGTTACTTCTAATATTCCTACAGTTTCTTCTTTTTCATATCTACTTGGTGCTTTTATTTCTTCAATTGAATATTGATACACTCCTGCTACTTTTGGTAATTTTATATTTGTTATTTTTATCTGTCCATTCTCATCTGTTGAAGCATTTATTTTCTGTCCTCCTTCTATTGCAATTTCATAACTTGCATGTGTTCTTATTGGTTCTAGTGTATCTTCATCCAATTTTGTTAATATAAGATTATATGTATCAATTACTATTACATCACTTTCTGCATTAACGTATAATGTACTAAAACTAATAATTGTTATCAATAGTAGCATTATAGCTATTATTTTATTTTTAACCAAATATCTCACCTCTTTTACCTTTCTATGTTTAATTAATTTACTTTTTATGCCTGACATTTAATCTTTTTTTCCCCCCTTTCATTTTTCCTTCTGACTTGTTTTATATTTTCTTTTATTTTTTTATATACCATGATATTTGTTCACCACCTTTTCTCAGCTTACTACTGAGCTTTATAAATAGTTTTTATTAATTATATTTTAGATTATTTGTTTTTTTCATTCAATAGCACTTTTTTCAAATTATAATAATAGTCTTTTTTTTTTATTTACGGATGTTTATTTGAAATTTTCTTTTACATATTTATTATTTTTTCATTACACTTTTGTTACATTATTACCTCATTTGTAAAATTTCTTAGGGATTCAATGTTTTTGTTTAAAATCAAATCGGAAAGCTTTAATGTTTTTCTGACTTTTTAGTTTATGAACATATACTGAAATAAAATATATAATTTTTCAAAAATGCTCGTTCAAATAATTTTCGCAGAAATTCTAAAAAAATTTTATGGCACCCTTCCATGACAAGCGTGAACTCTTTCCATAAAATTTTTTAGAATTTCTAGCTCAATTATTCTCAATGCGCTTTTTTCAAAATTATATATTTTATTTCAAAAGCAATGTTAGTATGACTTTCCTATTATACAAAAAAGCGAGCCTAAGATTTTTCTAACGCATAACTTATCCGTAATTCGCTTACACTCATACGGCTAAGAAATCTATCAAATGCAAATTTTAAGAAAATCTTAGGCTCGCCATATTTCTCTAGTACAGAAAAAGCCTTACTTTAATTAAATAATTAAAATAAGGTTTATAAATTTTAATATTTAGTTATTTTACATACAATTACACTCATATCATCTTTTGCAATACCAACATTATTATCTATTGCTTCGCTTAGCACTAAATCTGCTATTTTTTGCGAATTATCTGCTTCAATGTCTTCTAATAAATATTTTAGCCATAATTCTTTATTTTTATATTCAATATTTGAATCTAATACTCCATCACTACACATAACTAAAATATCATTATTGTCGATGTCCCTGTCATATACAGTTAAACTTACATTTTGTAATAATCCTGCAGGTAAACTCATTGCTTTTATTAATTGTACTCTTTTTCTATTTTTTATGTATGTTGGACATGCTCCATTTTTTATAAATTCTATATTTCCTTTATATAAATCAAATATTGCTATATCTAATGTTGCAAATATGTCTTCATTTGCATTTAATATTGTTGAATTTATTAAATCTATTGATGTATCTCTGTCAAACCCAGACTTTAATAGTCTTCCAAGCATTTTTATTGCTATTTGACTACTTTTTCTAGCTTCTGGTCCTGAACCCATTCCATCACTCAATGCCACTAGATATTTACCATCTTGCAATTTTATTTGCAAAATACTATCTCCTGATACTGAACTTTTACTTTTAGTAGTTTTTGCTATTCCTAAAGTTAAATTGTATTTATCTTTTGAATAAAAATTTAAAACATACTTATCTTTTACATTATTATTTTCAAAACTATTTAATACTATTTCCTCATTTAATACCTCTGTAAGTATTTTTTCTATTTTTTCAATATCTTCATTTTCTATTTCATCATCATATGACTCAAAATATATATTTATAAAATATCTTCCTTCTTGCTCTTTATTTATTATTACTTCATTTACATCAAAATTTTTCTGTTTTAATATTGACATTATTTCTTCTTTTTCTGCTTTATAACTTTCTTTTGCATCAAATTCTTGTTCAATATCATATGCTATAGTTGAAATTGCTTTAGATACTCCATCTAATTGGTTTGATATACTTTTTTTGTTTTCTTCTACTTTTTGCATCCATATAAAATTTACTTTACTTATTCTATATGCGTCATTTATGGCTTTTATCATTTCTTGTATATTATTCTCTAGATATTTACTTATTTCTAAATCATCAAATGCTACAATATAACTATTGCATTTTGCAAATGTTTCTAAAAAATCTTTTCTGCTTATTTCTTGCTTTTCTGTTAAGATTTTAAATAATTCATTTACTATTTCTCCATCTACTTGTCTTATATCATCATATAACATATTTGTTTGTAAACCATCAATGTTATTTAATAATTCAGAAATAAATATTTGCTTATTTTTTTCTATAATGTCATTTTCTTCTATTATTGTTGCTGCTACTCCTTTATATGTATCTGCCATATCCTGTATTGCTTCTGATACTACATTTAATTTTTCAATTGTGTCTCTACTTCTATTTAATGCTCTATTAGGCGTAACTGGTAATAATTTTGATTTTTCTGTAAATTCTTCTATATTTATTCTTATATTTTTTGGCATTGCAAGTAAGCCAATTGATGCTATTAATATTTCTTTAAATAATATTAGTTCTGATGTATTTCCATTTGATACATATGCTAATACTCCATTTCCTAATATGAAACCTAGTATTACTCCTATTTTTCCAAATTTGTTTAAAATTCCTGCTATCATTCCAGATATAGCATATGCAGCTACTACTACTGGTTCATTTTCTGCAATTATACCAAGTGTAACTCCTATTGTTACTCCTGCTGTTGTTCCTATTAAAATTCCATTTTGCCATCCTAATACTAATACAAGAAATATACTTAATACATTTCTTACTGAAAATCCTAATATTGAAAATTCTCCTAATGCTGATATTGCAATTGCTATTAATAAACTAGCTCCAATTACTTCTTCTATAGAAAATGCTTTTTTTATTTTGTATTCTTGCAAAACTGTTATTGAATTTACAAATATTTTATAAAATACTACAGCAACTATTGATAGTGTTATACTTAATAATGTGTCATATATTGTAAATTGTGTTAAAAAGATTTTTGCAAGTGTTACTACTAGTATACTTAAAAATAAGTTTATTCCTATTTTTATTTTTTCGTTCCTGTATTCTTCATTGTATACTGGCTTTATTATGAAAAAACTTAGGCATATTGTTAATAGTATTAATATGTAATTTAATGCTCCTTCTCCTCCTATTCCAACTATGTTTCCTATTAATGCACATATCGCTACTCCAAATGCTGGAATAGAGTTTGCAAAACATGCTGCTACTATACTTAAACTAAATGGCGAAACAGCTTGTCCTAAACTTATTGTTGATAACATAAATGATATTATGTATAATAATATATTTTGCTTTTTTAGTATATTTGTTAATATATTTTGTTTTGTACTTTGATTTACATATTCTTCTTCATAAACGTCCTTTTGTATATTCTGAAACATCCTTACCACCTCTTAACTTTTTTATACGCATATTTTACTATTATTCTTTTGTATTTTTTGTCTTTTTTAGTATGCTACTACAAAAAAGTTTTTTACATTTTGTGATATATTATTTTTTTGTTTTTTGTTTTTTTGCAATTTATGTTCTTTATTTTATTATACAATTGTGAAAAATACAATATGTTGTCGAAAAATTTTCAAAATCTTCGTTACCTTGAAATATAATCTAAAAAGCATTCCTACTTAAAAACATTAACTTATAACGTTTAAAATATTCTTTTTAGTTTATAATAATATAAAAAGGATGTGATTTTTTTGAATTCTTATTGGATTGATTCTTGCCCAAATACTATTAATTCCATTTCTTTAGATAAAGATGTAAAAACTGATGTATGTATTATTGGGGGAGGCATTTTTGGATTGTCTACTGCTTATTATCTTTGCAAAAATAATGTTAATGTTGTTGTTTTGGATAAAGACAATATTGGTTATAAAACAAGTGGACATACTACTGCAAAAATTACTAGTCAACATGGTTTAATATATAAATATTTAAAGAATTCTTTTGGCGATAATTTTGCTAAAAACTATCTTGAAGCAAATGAAGAGGCTATTACTAATATAAAGAATATTATAGCTAATGAAAATATTGAGTGTAATTTTGAGTATCAAAATAGTTATGTATATACAACAGATTTTTCAGAAGTTTTACCAATACAAAATGAAGTGGATTGCGTTAATTCTTTAGGCTTTAATGCAAAATATGTAACACAATGTAGTTTGCCTTTTAAAATTAAATGTGCAATAGAATTTCCTAATCAAGCTCAATTTCATCCTAGAAAATATATGGTAGGTTTAGCTAATTCTATTTTAAAAAATAATGGAAAAATTTATACTAGTTCTAAAGTTTACAATGTAAATAATGAAAATGGTATATATACTACTTTTACAGAACATTATAAAGTTCAATCTAAATATGTTGTTATTGCATCACATTATCCTTTTATAAATGTTCCTGGTTTTTATTTTACTAAAATGTATCAGAGTACTTCTTATATAATTGGTGTAGATACTAAATCTAAACTATTTGATGGTATGTATATAAATACCAAAAGTCCTATTTTTTCATATAGAACAGTCCCTTATAATAATACTCGATTGTTATTAGTAGGTGGGAGCGACCATAAAACTGGTGATAGTGTTAATTTTAATTCTACTTATGGTGTGTTGGAAAGTGAAGTGAAAAAACATTATCCTAATTCTGAAATTTTATATCGCTGGAATACTAGAGATTGTATTACCCTAGATAAAGTTCCATATATAGGTAACTTTTCTAATATAATGGAGAATATGTATATTAGTACTGGTTTTAATAAATGGGGAATGACTTCTTCTAATGTTGCTGCAAATATTGTAAAAGATAAAATTTTAGGTATTGAAAATAAATATGAGACTACTTTTAATTCTACTAGAATGTCTCCTATAAAAAACAGAATAGAAATAAAAAATATGATTAAACAAAGTGTTAAGTCTATTGTTATAGATAAATTTAAAATTCCTACTGATATAACAAGCAACTTATCTAACGATTCTTGCACAGTTACTAGTATATCCGGGAATACTGTTGGAATTTATAAAGATTGTTTTGGTAATTTATTTGCTGTTAAACCTGTTTGTACACATTTAGGCTGTTTACTTAATTGGAATGATGTTGATAAAACTTGGGATTGTCCTTGCCATGGTTCTAGATTTGATTATAAAGGTAAGAATTTATATGATCCTGCTATTAAAGATTTAGAAAGCTATACAGTATAGTATAGCTTTTGTTAATTTTCTATTCTTTTAAAAATTATATCATCTAATTCTGTTATTTCTTTACTGCTCACTCCTTTTTCTATAATTTCTTCATTTGGTAAATTTAAGGATATTGGTGCTTTATATACTTTTCCTGAGTGTAATACCATTGTAATGTCAAATGTCATCTTTATTCGTAAATCTTCTATACTTACATTTGTTTTACTTAATAATTCATTATATTTTATTTCTTCATCAGTATCTGAGGTGTATTCTGAAATATCATTTTTTGCTATTCTAAAAACTATTATTCCTCCTTGATTTGATATTTTTAATTTTTTTATATCTGATTCTTGTTCTCCCTTATATTCAATTTCCGTTACTTTGTTATCTTCAGAATTTTTAAATATAGCTACTTCTTGCTCTTGCGGTTTATATATTACATTTTCTCCTTTGCTACTTTTATTAATTATATTAAAATTATCTAATTTGATGGTATCTATTATTTCTGTTTTTTTATATTCAGGATTTTTTTCTATATATATGTATATATCATTATTTTGATTTACTTCCAAATCCCATTTGCTTTGTGCGTTTTCTTGCTTATCTATTGCATCTGTACTGCTTATAATTGATATCTTGCTTATTTCAAATGGTAAATATGTTTCTCCTTCTACTTCATATTTTAACATAGAGATACCTACTGCAAAAAGTAATGATACTATTATTATTATTATTATTATTATATGAAAAAATTTTCTACTTAATATATTTTTCATTTTTTACTGTGTCCCTTTCTTTATTATAATTGCTTGTTTTCATTTTTTATTTTCTTTACTTTTCTTAAATCTTTAAAAAATTTTTTTAGTATTTGTTCACATTCTTCTTTTAATACTTCTTTTTCAACTTCTACATAGTGATTAAAAGTATAATCATTAAATAAATTAAAAACTGATCCTACCGCTCCTGTTTTTTCATCATTAGTTCCTACGTATATTTTTTTTATTCTGGAATTTAAAATTGCTCCTGCACACATTGGACATGGCTCTAATGTTGTATATAATTCACAATCTAATAATCGCCACGATTTTAATTTTTTACTGGCTTTTTGAATTGCAAGCATTTCTGCATGTTTTGTGGTGTCATACTTTGTTTCTTTTTGATTATATGCTCTGGCTATAATTTTTCCATTTTTTACTACTATAGCTCCTACTGGTACTTCTAATTTATCATAGGCTTTTTTTGCTTCTTTTAATGCTTGTTTCATAAATTTATTTTTTTCTTCACTGCTTGTCATATAATCCTCTCCATTTCCATTATTTTTACTTTTCTATTATATTAAATTACTAGAAGAAATTTTTTCTTCTAGTATATTTTAACACTCTTTTATTTGCTTATTGCTGTTTTTTTGTATCATATAATACTGTTGCAGTTCCAACTCCACCTAATGTTGTTATTATAGTTGATACTACTGCACTTAAATTTAATCCTGTTGTATTTATTACACATGCTATTATTACAGAAATAACACCTACTATAATATTTTGTACAGGTATTGGTAACGTTTTATTCCAACCAAAATATTTTGATAATAATCCTAATATATACGTTAATACTGCTGTTACTAAATATACTATTACTTGTACATTCATTAAAGTTCACCTCTTTTTTTACTTCTCATTTATATTATATTTTTTTTCCATATGAGGTGTTACTTTTTTATTTACATCTTCCATTGTTCTAATTAGCAATCCATTAATTTTTGTTCCTTATTCTATCATAATCAAACCTCTCTATTCAAAATTTATAATCTTATTTTCAAAACTTTATGTTACCATATCAAATCTCTTTTATATATTGCAATTTGCTATTATTTATTTTTTTTCACACTCTTAATATTTTGTAGTTCAAATTTGTATTTTTGCTTTACATGTGGAAAATTATATCATATATTTTGATTCTATGCAAACAATATTCTTTAGTTTTGCCAAGGTATATAAATATTTGACAGATTAATCTGAAAATGATATTATGCAAATATAAGTTAATTAAAATTCTCTCCAAAACCTATAATCAATTCTTTAATAAAATAGGAGGTTATATAAATGTATCAAAAATTTGAAAGATTTGATGATCTTATTAATTACAATGTACCAAGAACATTTCTACTAAACCAAGATGATGATAGTGATATTCCTACACAATATTCTATTTCCGAAACTGATAAATTGCCAAAGCCACCTGATGATGGTTTCATTGCAACTTACTGTAAAGATTAAAAAATGGAGAGAATACGAACTGGCAACAATTTTTGTGCCAGTTTGCTTTTATTCTTAAGTTATACCATATTTTGACTTTTCCAGAGAATGTTTAATAAACCATTTACCCTGTCAAAAGTAGAATGGTTATTTTTTATTTATGTAGTTGCTTGCTTATAAACTCAGTTCTTATACCGAACTACTATGTATATGTGTCAATTTAAATATGACAGAGATGTACTATCTAAACTTTGCTTTGTTTTAGATTGTAACTTAAATGATATAATGAACTATAAAAAACCAAATAAATAAATATAATCCAAATATCTGCTAATAAAATGATACTTGGATTTTTTTATTTTTACTTAGATAATATAAAATTACTATTTATCTCTCACTCTATTACTTTGATATTACTTTTTATCATTCCCATCCAGCACGAATATGGAATATTACCACTTTCATTTGGCGTAAATTCTACTATGTTTTCTCCTTGATTAAGTTTTATGCTAATATCATATTGAGGAATTATTATTTCATTGTTGCATCCATTTAACTTACCTTCTGGAACTATAATATGCCATTTAACAGGAATATCTTTTTTTACCGTTATGCTTTCATAACTACCATAGTCAACATAGGTTGTTATCTCTTGATAATCTCCAACTATTTCTGCCATATTTTCATAACTATTACCTGCAATGTTTATACTAATTCCAGACATTGCTAGTCCATTTCCAAGCATACTAATTCCTAGAACAAATATTATAATACTCGATACTTTAAGTAATTGTTTTGCAAATCTTTTGTTTAGTTTCCCTGCAATAATCCCAAACCCAAACATTAAAGGAAATGTTCCTAAACCAAATAAGAACATTGAGATTGCACCACCAATAAAGCTACCAGTAGATAAAGCATAAATTTGCATTGCCTGTAAAGGTCCGCATGGCATAAATCCATTTATAAGTCCAATATAAAAAGATGATTTCCCATTCTTACTCTTATTTAATAAATTAAGAATGCCCTTTGGCATCTTTATATTAAATTTTCTTAAACTTGGAAATATCCCAAGCATATTTATCGCCATTATAATCATTGCTAATCCCGCAATAATTGCAACTATTCCCCTAAATATACCATTTAAACTGATAACTGAACCTATAGCTCCGTACAATTCCGCCAACTATTGTATACGAAATAACTCTACCTAAATTATATGCTAAATTTGATACAGTTATTTTAGTTCCATTTCCATTACTCACTATACTTTGTGATAAATTTATTCCTCCGCACATAGCTATACAATGTACAGAAGTAAGTATTCCAACAACAAATATCATTCCATAACTCATTGTTGATTCAATTGTAGGAAAAATGTTAAATACCTTTAGCCATCCAAAATGATTAAATATTATGTATAATGCTATTAAAATGACTAATACACACAAAATTGTTATGTTATTTTCTTTTGGTTCATTTTCTTTTACTATTTCATAATCTAGATTTGTAATTTTATCTTCTATATCTTTTGGTGATATTAAATTTTTATCATAACTTACTTTTACTTCTCCATTATTATAACTTGCAGTCACATCAAGAATTCCGTTTAAACTAAGTAGAGCATTTTTAATCCTTGTTTCACATCCTGTACAAAACATTCCTTTAACTTTAATATTAAGTTTCTCTTCCATATCTCTTTTATCCCTTTATTTAATGTTCTTCTACATTTGTAAATAAGTTTTCATTCTCGCTCAAAAATGCCTTACTAATTTGTATTCCATTATCTATCTTGGTTACTTCACTATCTGCTATGGTCATAGGATTACATCCTCCTGAACTTTGTCCTATTGTTTTTAATGAAAATGTATTTCCACAATTTTCGCATATTAATTTGTTATTCTTCCATACAAAATATGCTTTAGGTGAACCATTACAAACTTGGCACGTATTAAATGCAATATCTATGTTATCATTAGAATCCTTTACTGCAACTAATTCCATTTTACTACCGTTTTCAGAAGTATATGTAATAAATGTTGGACTTTTCGTATCCAATTTATCTAAAAGCACTTCTACATCCCCATTTTCATTTAAGTCTGCCTCTATTTCTTTTGCCGTACTACTTGTTGTTTTTTTGACATTGTTCGTAACTTCATTTTTAGCCTCTTTATTATCATTTTTAGGAATAAATACAATAACACATACTGCTATAATTACCACAACTATTGTAGCTATTATTAAAATCTTATTTTTCATACCAAACTCTCCTTTAAATTTTATTATAGTCATCTAAAAAGTGATATGTATTTCCACCTTTTCGATAGGAAATAAGTGTATCTAGATTGACATTTTGAACACTTCTAAAAATATTCAATTTGAATAAACTTGCCTTAATTTTTTAATACGTTTCTTCATTTCTTCTCTTTTTGAACCACCACCACCATTATCGCACATTGTACAATGTTCTGCAAATCTACAAGCACACTGGATAAACTCTAAATCATTTCTTTCCTTCCAACTAATAATATCAGTTTCTTTCACAAGATATAATGTTCTTCTGGATATTTCTCAAAGTCTAAATCGTGTAATAATCCTACAATTCCCCAAAATTCCTTTTGTTCACCATATCCCAATTTTTCTGCAAAATATTTCATAACACCTTCTACTGTTAAAGCATGCTTAATATGAAA
>CANRBL010000012.1 GCA_947628835.1 uncultured Clostridia bacterium
A
The DNA here is from genome assembly GCA_947628835.1 of uncultured Clostridia bacterium. GTDB lineage: Bacteria > Bacillota > Clostridia > TANB77 > CAG-508 > CAG-269. Next base: position 2 of record CANRBL010000012.1, read on the forward strand.
TTTTATTGCAATTAAGCCAAATGAAAAAATATATTATCAAGTAACAAGAAGTATATTAGATGAAAAGGTTGAAGAACGAGAAAAAAATTCACTGCTTGCTATAAAAGATAATTATAAAAAGGTTATTTTAACAATGGATAAAGTAAAAAATAAGCAAATCGAAGGAATAGAAGTAATAAACATAATAGACTTCCTACTTAGCTAATAAATTCACTTTATATTAAAATCTACATTAACACTACATTAATTTTTACAATTTGTGACTTGCAAGTATCGATACTACTTACTTTATAAAAATATCAAGCCGGAGTACATCTCCAAAGAAAAATCGTAAAAGTGTTTATATATCAATACCTTTACGATTTTTAATATTTTTTATCTATTCACTTTACATATACCTTTTATTCTTCCCCAATTATCCAAATAAGCATTATAAATACTATTAAAAACACAACAGCAACACTAACCATAGCAATTTCAAAACCTATAACAGTTACATTAACTATATCTGTATCATCTAAAAAATCAACTTGAATCTCCGTTTTTCCAAAATCTTTACCCTTTACTATTCCATCTTCTGTTACTGATGCAATTTTAGGATTCTTTGATGTAAACTTTATTGTATCTTGAAAAAAAGATTCCAGACCTTCAGGATTTGTTACGACTTTAGTTGTAATTTGTTTAGATTGATTTGGCTTTAATTCTATATTATTAGGTTCAGCTGTTATTTTATAAGTTAGTTCAATTAATTTTGAAGCATCAATTGTTTCATTTTCTATAGATATATCTTTTGCTTTATATATAATATAATTTTGCTTATCTATTACTAATTCAACTGAATTATTTAATCCGGGCTTTAAATTTTTTATATCTCCATCAATTAAAAATATTTCTATTTTATTTATTGTTTGCGTTTTTTGTTGTGAAGGCAATTCAGCACCAACTAAAAAATTGTCAATCTGTCCATTTATTACTTTTGTAATTACTTCTTCTACTATTCCCTTGCTTAAACTTTGATATGAACCAATTGTTCCTCCTTCTATTATAACTTCTGATTTTACAGTATAACCATCTTCTCCACCTGCTACAACATGAGTATCAGACATATCTCCGCCTTTTATTGTCAATGTTGTTTCTCCTACATATGCATATTCATAACCTCCAGCAAAAATTGCTGCATCTTGTGTTTTTTCAATATCATTAATAACTATATTAGCTTTTATTACTCTATTTCCTGAATTTTTTAAATCTTGTTCTGAACCCGCATCAAATTTTATTCCATCCATTTCTAATGCTTCTAAACCTCCTCCAACTATTGTTTTTATGCTACCACCATTTACTACAATATTTGCACTTTGTGTTTCCGAATATATACATCCTCCTCCTGCTATGCAATCAGTTACAGTTCCTCCATTAATTGTTATATGCGTTTCATTTACTTTATCCTTGCTTGCATCATTCAAATTTCCCCATCCTGCTCCTATTATTCTATATACTTTACCTCCATTCATAGTAATATTAGTTTCATTATAACTACTACTTGGTCCTCCACCAAATATTGTAACTGTTTCAGGTACCTTTACACTTCCTGTTGACCACTTAACTATAGTATTATTATCTTCATCTATATCAATAACTATATCATTTCCTTTTGCATACAATGCACCTTCATTCCTATTAAAAGTTGGTACGTATAATGGTTCGTCATTAGCAAAACTAATGATTGGATTTAGTATATATATCATTATTATTCCCATCATTAAATACATAATTTTCTTCATAAGGTTTTACATTCTCCTTTCACTTTAATTATTACTATATTCTATGTATTTAATTAATAAAAAGTTATATTTTTATAGTTATCTTACTAAAACCAACTTTTTTATAATGTCAGTATGACTTTCTTTTGAAATAAAATATATATTTTTGAAAAAAAGCAAGCCTAAGATTTTTCTTACACATAACTTATCCGTAATTTGCTTACACTCATACGACTAAGAATCTACCAAATGTAAATTTTAAGAAAATCTTAGGCTTGCTATATTTCTCTCTTATTGTAACTCAGTTTTTACTGTATTTATTTCTGTTACAGTAGCTTTTGCAGCTGGTATATAATATCCTTTTGTTTCCGCAATTTTAAATATTTCATATTGAAAGTTTTCACAATTATTTCTTATTTGTTGAATAGTTTGTCTTAATTGTGTATTTTCCGTTTCCGAAATTACTCCTTGATATGTTGTAAGTTCTGCTTTTGTTCCATTTAAAATATCATTTACCATTGTTTTTTCATCCATAAACTCATTCCTTTCTCACTTTATTTTTAGTTAATCAAATTAGTTACCAATTTAATTACATTGATTTTTTATCATTTTTTAATTCCTATAATAAATAAAGTCCTATTATTTTTAACTTTTAATTATTTAAAAATGACATTAATTTTTGTTTTGTATTTAAACTATCTTGTGCTGATTTTGTAAATAATTGTTTTATTTGTGGGTCAACACTTGCTGCTGCATAATTATTAAATTTTTGATATGAAGTTTCTTGAGCTCCAATTAAATGTCTTAAATTTTGTAATTCTACCTGTGTTAAATCTGCCATAATTTCACCCTTTCTAAATTATATTCTCAATTTATTTTGTACATATTTTTATAATTTATACTAAATTTTCCAAATAATATATTTTCAGTATGACTTTCTTTTAAAATAAAATATATAATTTTTAAAAAAGCACATTGAGAATAATTGAGCTAGAAATTCTAAAAAATTTAGCAAGCCTAAGTTTTCTAAAATTTGTATGATAGAAAACTTAAACTCGCTTTTTAATACGAATAAGCTATAAATTATAATTCTATAATATTTCTAATTTTGCAAATTTTGCCATCAATCTTTTATGACCAACTTTATCAAAAAATATATCTACTTTTAAATCATTTCCTTCTTCTTCAACGTTGCTAATTGTACCTTCTCCAAATTTTCTGTGATATACTCTTACTCCCTCTGCATATTGAGATAAATCTACTGTTGTATCATTCATTTTACTTGCTACTGTTTGTATTAATTTTTCAGCAACATTAAATCCAACATTTATTTTTTTATTGCTTGCAGCTACATAAGGTTCTGATTGTCCTTCAAATTTATATGTTTTTATTTTTCCATTATTCTTGTCGCCATAACTCCATGTATATTTTGAATCTTCAAAATTACTCTCATTTTCTCCTACCGCTTCTTCATATCCATCTAATATTTCTGCAGGAATTTCTTTTAAAAATCTTGAAATCATATTACAACTTGTAGACCCAAACATAGTTCTTTGCTTTGCACATGTAAGATATAAATTCTCTTTTGCTCTTGTTATACCAACATAACATAAACGTCTTTCTTCTTCTAATTCTTTTTGTTCTGATATAGACTTATATCCAGGAAATATTCCTTCTTCCATTCCTACCAAAAATACTACAGGAAATTCTAGGCCTTTCGCACTATGTAAAGTCATCAATGTTACAGAATCTTCTTCTTCATCTGCATTATCTATATCACTAGATAAAGTTATTCCTTCTAAGAAATCACTCAATCTATTTTCTGCCTCTTCTTCAAATTCCATTGCAACTGTTAAAAATTCTTCTAAGTTATCAATCCTATTTTCTGCCTCTATTGTTTTTTCTTCTTCTAAAGCCTTTGTATATCCTGTTTTCTTTAATATAGTTTTTATTAATTCTGAAACTGTCATTTCATCTTTTTTTGCTATAAATTCTTCCATTACATTTATAAACTCTCTTGAATTTAAATATACTCTATTTAAACCATACTGCTCTGCATTTTTTATTACTTCATACATTGATGTTGCATTTTCCTCTGCTATTTTTGCAATATTTTCAAGGCTTGTCTTTCCTATACCTCTTTTAGGCTCATTTATGATTCTCCTTAAACTCAAGTTGTCTGATGGATTTTGTACTAATCTTAAATATGCAATAATATCTTTTATTTCTTTTCTTTCATAGAATTTCAGTCCACCTATTATTTTATATGCTATATTTTCTCTTCTTAGTATATCTTCTATAACTCTTGATTGGGTATTCATTCTATATAATATCGCGTAATCTGAATATTTATAATATTCTTCCCTTTTTAAGTGTTGTATTTGTTCTGCTATATATGTTGCTTCATCATATTCATTATCTGCGGAATATACTTTTGGCAAATTTCCTAATTCATTCTCTGTCCATAATTTCTTTTCATATTTTACCTCATTGTTTTTTATTACGGCATTTGCAGCTTTTAAAATGTTTCCTGTACATCTGTAATTTTGTTCTAGTTTTATAATTTTAGTACCTGGAAAATCTCTTTCAAAATTTAATATGTTAGATATATCCGCTCCTCTAAATGAGTATATTCCTTGGTCGTTATCTCCAACAGCTGTAATATTTCCATGTTTTGAAGCTAATAATGTTACTAATGTAAATTGTGATTTATTTGTATCTTGATATTCATCTACTAAAACATATTTAAATTTATTTGAATAGTATTCTAATATATCAGGATTTTCCATTAATATTTTTATTGTGTAGTTTATTATATCATCAAAATCTATTGCATTGTTTTCTTTTAATCGTTTTTGATACATATCATATACTGTTGCTATTTTTTCCTTTCTGAAATCTCCTTTGGCTCTTAATGTATACGCATCTGGCTCTAGCATTTCATTCTTTGCATTACTTATTTCAAATGCAACTGCTTTATCATTAAATAATTTATCATCTATTTGTAAATCCTTTAAACATTGTTTTATTACTGATTTTTGGTCGCTTGCGTCAAATATTATAAATGATGAATCAAATCCTATTCTATCTATGTGCTTCCTTAAAATTCTTACACAAATAGAATGAAATGTTCCTATCCACATATCTGCTGCACTATCTCCTACTAATAATGCGATTCTTTCTTTCATTTCATTTGCTGCCTTATTTGTAAATGTTATTGCTAAAATATTCCATGGTGCTACATTTTTTTCTCCTATTAAATATGCTACTTTATGTGTTAATACTTTAGTTTTTCCACTTCCTGCCCCTGCAATAACTAAACATGGTCCATCTGTATTTATTACCGCTTCATATTGTTTATCATTTAATCCTTTTAATATTTCTTGCATTTTACTCACTTTCCTTCCTTTAGTGTAATTTTTTCTATTAATAAATCTAGGCATTCATTTATTTCACTTAAACAAAATCTATATGTTTCTAAATCATAGCCCCATGGATCTTTTATATCTATACTATTATGTTGCTGTCTATTATAATTAACATATTCTTTAATAGTATAAATTTTATTTTCTAATTCTGGATATATGTCTAATACCGCTATCTTATGACTTTGTGTAGCACATAAAATTAAATCCATTTCTTTTATTTGTGATTTTCTTATATTTGTAGCTTTATGTACTTTTAAATCTACATCATATTCTTTTATAGCTTCTATTGCATTATATGTAGGCATATCTCCATTTTCTGCATATATTCCACATGAATAAATTTCTATATTTGGTATTTTAGCATCTTTTACTTTTTTTTGAAAAAGCCAATGTGCCATCGCACTACGACAAATATTTCCTGTGCACACAAACATTATTTTCAATTTTATCACTTTCCTTCCAATAGCATATTTTAAATTTTTTATTTTTTATGATTTCATAGTGATACTTTCTTTATTTTATATCATTGTTGCTATTATTCCTATTATTAAACCTATCATATTACCTATTGCTGTCATTCTTCCTTGATATAATTTATTTGATTCTGGTAATAATTCTCCTGATACTATATATAACATAGCTCCTGCTGCAAAGCTTAAACACATTGCAATTACTTCTTGTGAAATTGAACCTATTATTGCTCCAAAAAATGCTCCTATTCCAGTTGTTATTCCTGATAATATAACATAGTATATTACTTTTGAAGTTTTCATTCCTCCACTTTTCATTGGTACTGCCATTGATATTCCCTCTGGTACATCATGTAAGGCTATTGCAATTGCTAAACTTAAACCTAACTTTATAGATGATTCAAATCCTGAACCTATGGCTAATCCTTCAGGAAAATTATGTATTGCTAGACCTATACTTACTATAATTCCTGTTTTTAATAAACTATTATGATTATTTTTAAATTTTGTACTATTTTGAAATTTACTTTCTACAAATACATCACAAAATATCATTGCTATAATTCCTATTATTAGACCTATAAATATATTGGCAATATTACTTATTTCTAATGCTTCTGGGATTAAATCAAAACAAATTATTGCCATCATTAGTCCTGAAGCAAATGATAATATAAAACTTAAAAATTTATTTGATGTTTTCTTTACACTTATACCTATAATTCCACCTAATGTAGTTCCAAATGTACCAAAAAATAATCCTAATAATGTGGTTTTTAATAAATCATTCATAATTTTTCTCCTCTTTTATATAATTTTTTACTAAAGATTTTTAGCCAATTACTCTCTTAAGTACAACTTATGAATTTACCTACATTATTATGAATTATTTCTTATATTCTAATTTTTATTCTTCTCCTTTTAATTTTTCTGCTCTATCTGCTGCAATTAAGTTATCTATCATTTCATCTATATCCCCATTTAAAAAGTTTTCCATCTGGAAAATGCTCATTCCTATTCTATGGTCTGTTATTCTTCCTTGAGGATAATTATATGTACGAATTTTTTCACTTCTATCGCCTGAACCTACTTGAGATTTTCTAGCATTTGCAATTTCTGAATCGTGTTTTTGCTTTTCTATGTCATATAGTCTTGAACGAAGTAATCTCATAGCATATTCTCTATTTTGCAATTGTGATCTTTCTGTTTGGCATTCTGCTACCATTCCTGTTGGTATGTGTATTAATCTTACCGCTGAAGATGTTTTATTTATGTGTTGGCCTCCTGCTCCTGATGCTCTAAAAACTTCCATTTTTATATCTGCTGGGTTTATCTCTATTTCTACATCTTCAACTACAGGTAATACTGCAACTGTTGCTGTAGATGTATGAATTCTTCCACTACTCTCTGTATCTGGAACTCTTTGTACTCTGTGTACCCCACTTTCAAACTTTAATCTACTGTATGCACCTTTTCCTGTTACCATAAATGATATTTCTTTGTATCCCCCTAATTCCGTAGCATTTTCATTTAATATTTCTAATTTCCAATGTTTCTTTTCTGCATACATTGTGTACATTCTAAATAATGTTCCTGCAAATAAGGCTGCTTCTTCTCCTCCTGCTCCTCCTCTTATTTCACATATTACTCCTTTATCATCATTTGGGTCTTTTGGTATTAATAATATTTTTAATTCTTCTTCTATTTTAGGCAATTTTTCTTTTGCTTCATAGTATTCTATTTCTGCAAGTTCTCTCATTTCATCATCATTCATTAATTCTGATGCTTCTTCCATTTGCATTTTTGTTTTTTTATATTCTCTGAATTTTATTACTACATCTTCTATTGAACTGTATTCTTTCATTAGTTTTTGCCATTCTTGCTGATTACTGATAACTTCTGGGTCACTTATTAATTTTCCTATCTCTTCATATCTTTTTTCTACGGCTTCTAATTTATCAAACATAAAAACCTTAACCTCCATTTTTATAGTTTTTAAATCGTTTCCTATTATACTATTTTTTTATGATAATTTCAAGAGTTGTTTTGCTTTTACATAAATTTAGCCATCCCCTATATTGAGACGGCCTAACCATAAAATTTAATTTATGCATTTCTCACTATATTTTCCATTGCTTGTCTTAATTCTTCTAATTCTTTATCAGAATTTTCCATACTATCTGTCTTTACTCCCATATATAGCTTAATTTTAGGTTCTGTACCTGATGGTCTAACACAACACCAAGCATCATTTTCCAAAGCATAATATAAAACATTAGATTTTGGAAGATTAGTTTTTGATACTTTTCCATTTATCATATCTTTTTCAATATCTTGCTCTATATCTCTAAAAGTAATTACTTTATACTTTCCAATTTGAGTAATATTATTGTTCCTCATATTAGACATCATTTGTTTAATTTGTTCTGCACCTTGACTTCCCTCTAGCACTATTGATACTTGTGTTTCTTTATAGTATCCATATTTTTCATATATATTTATCATTTGATCCCATAAAGTTAATCCTTTTGATTTATAGTATGCCGCAGCCTCACATAATGCCATAACAGCAGAAACTCCATCTTTGTCTCTTGCATATGTTCCAATTAAACAACCATAACTTTCTTCAAATCCAAATACATACTCGTTATTTCCTGTTTCTTCTGCTTTTTTTATTTGTTCTCCTATATACTTGAAACCTGTTAATACTTCAATAAGTTTAATATTATAATTTTTTGCTATTGCATCTGTTAAATTAGAAGATACAACTGTTTTTATTATCATACCATTTTTTGGCAATATATTTTTTTCTTGTTTTTGCGATAATTCATATTCTGCAATTAATAATGCAGACATATTTCCTGTATAACTTTTATATTCTCCTGTTTTAGTATCTTTTGCATATACTCCTAATCTATCTGAATCTGGGTCTGTTGCAAGCACAATATCTGCATCTTTTTCTTTTGCAAGTTTAAGTGCTAATTCAAAGGCTTTAGGGTCTTCAGGATTTGGGTAACTAACCGTAGGGAAATCACCATTAGGTTTTTCTTGTTCTGGAACTATATATAAATTTTCAAAACCTAATTCGGTTAAAACTCTTTTTACCATCTCACAGCCTGCACCATGTAAAGGTGTATAAACTATCTTTAAATCTTTTCCATATTCTTTTATAATTTCTTTATTTAATACTAAATCTTTCAATGTATTTACATATTTATCATCTATTTCTTTTCCTACTACATTATATAAACCTTTTTGAATTGCTTCTTCCTTGTCCATTGTTTTTATTTCTTTATAATCTTCTACTGCTCTAACATCTGCAATTATTTCTTTATCTTTTGGTGCTACAATTTGCGCTCCATCTTCCCAATATACTTTATATCCATTATATTTTGGAGGATTGTGGCTTGCTGTTATCATAATTCCTGCTATACATTTTAATTCTCTAACTGCAAAAGATAATTCTGGAACTGGTCTTAAATGGTCAAAAATATATGTTTTTATTCCATTCGCATTTAATACTAGTGCTGTTTGCTCACTAAATTCTGCTGACATATGTCTTGAATCATAGCTTATTACAACACCTCTTTCTTTTCCTTCATCTTTTAATATAAAGTTTGCTAAACCTTGTGTTGCTTTTCCTACTGTATATTTATTCATTCTATTAGTTCCTGCTCCTATAACTCCTCTTAGCCCTGCTGTTCCAAATTCTAATTCTTTATAAAATCTGTCTTCTATTTCCTTTTCGTCGTCTTTTATTGCCATTAATTCTTTTTTTGTTTCTTCATCAAATGCTTCTCCATTACACCATTTTTTATATTCTTCCAAATAATTCATAATAAAACCTCCATTATAACTTATAAAAATTTTTATATAGTTCTCTTGCTGTTTCTGGGCTATCTACTCCTGTAGCATTTTTTACAGGTGCAAATTCTTCTTCCCTTTTCACTCTTAATATTGCCATATCATCTAATTCTCCAAATGCATCAAACAAAAACGCTTCAAATTTATACGCATTTGGTGTTTCTGGAACTACTTTGTTGCCTTTTACATCAATATATGTTGCTTTTTTAAATGCACTATGATATGGTAATGGATCTCTTCCCATTCTTTCAATTGCTGAAACACTAAATAAATTACACAATATGTGAGATTCTCCATATAATAATTGCCCATTGTCATCTACCTGCTCAGCCATTTCTTCTGAAATTTCTGTATATTCTATTACATTTGGTCTACCATTTTTCTTGCAAAATACTCCTACTTTTTCCTTAGGATTTGCCTTTACTACGGATTTTCCTGCAGCTGTTACCTTTTTATCTATTGCTATTCCCATAAGAACTGGATCTACCATTTTTACCAAACAGTTGTCTACTCCTCCTATAAATACCCATTCAATACCATTCTGTTTCATTTTTTCTGTCATACCATTTTTCACTAATGCTTCGTATATACCTCCATGCCCATTTGCTGCTAATTTTATTAATCCATCTTCATTAATTAGTATTTTTCCTTCTGTATCTATCATTGGTAATTCTCCTTGCATAAAGAAAAATATATTTTTATTTTTCTCATATCCAAAGAATTTATTTTTTTCAAAAAATTGTATTGTTGCTTCATTGTTTTCTTTACTTGTCATTATAAACCATGGAATAGTTATATTGTATTTTTTGTTTTTTTCCTTTATTGAATCACACAATAACTCAAACAACGATTTGTGCGAATCTAATCCTATATCATATGTACCTTTTGGTCCATTATGTCCTAATCTTGTTCCTTGACCTCCAGCCATTGTAACTACTGCTAACTTTCCCTCTTCTATTGCCTTTTTCCCTATATTTTCGTAATATTTGTACATATCATTTAATTTATATTTGTCTAAATATTCTATAGGTTCGATTTTATCATCTTTTTTTAAAAAATTTTGCTTTTTTGTCTCTTTGTACAAATCATCCATTAAATCAAAATCTATATTTTCAATTTGATTTAATAGCATTTCCTTTTTTTCTTCATTTAAATTTTCATAAAAGTTAAGTAAGTGCTCTTGATTATGTTTTTTTAATGTTCTTTTGATTTCTTCTATTCTGCTATCTTCCATATTTTTTCTTCCTTTCCATAGTTTATTAATAATTATATGCTGTAGTATATTTTTTATATCTTTTTTGTTTTATATTATGTATAATAAAAACAGATATATGTGTTTTATATCTGTTTCTATTTATATAATATTTTAATAATTTTATCAATAGTTTTTCGAAAGTTTTTACTTTCTTTAATCATATTGTTTTTCTATTCCTGTTGTATTTAATATATTTTTGTATTGTTTTCGTATTTCCCCAATATTTTCTCCTATTTCTTCTAAATTATAACAATTAACTATTTCTAATTTATCAATTTCTTCTATATTTTCTATTTGTTTATTTATTTGTTCTATATATTCTTTATTTCCATTCACGATTATAATTTGTTTTTCTTTATTTTTTATTTCATAAAAATCTTTACTTTCTCCCCAATTTAAATTTAAAATTTTATTTTTTCTTTGTTCCTCTAAATTTATTTTATCCATTAGTGTTTTTACTGTGTCTTTTAAGTTTTTTTGAGTTATTATTTCCACATTATATTTTTCTTCTATTTTTTTATTTATATAAGGAACTAATATCATTTCTAAATGATATTCACTTACATAAAAGCTACATGTTTTTTCTAATTTATTTTCCTTTGTAACCATAATATCATTCCTTTCAAAAGCAAACATTGCAATTATTTCAGCTTTTGTTTACTGGTAAATTTTACCATTTTATTTCAAATATGTCAATAATATTTCAAATAAATTTCATCTTTCTTTTTCGACAATGTATATTTTATTATTTTTGGTTAATAATTAAATAAAAGCAAGATTTTTACAAATTTGTAACATATGTGGATTATGTTGAATTTTAACATTTTTTAGAATATTTTGTAACTTACATAGTAAGTGTATTTAGAATGGAGGTATTTATGAAATTTTATGCTTATTTCTTTAAAAATAAAAAATTAAACTGTATTATTCTATTGTCAATACTTTTATGTGTTTATACTTTTTTATGCGCATATTCATATGTATATGCTGTATCAAATAATATTTCAGATAGTGTTTTTAGATTACATGTTATTGCAAATAGTGATTCAGAGGAAGATCAACATTTGAAATATTTAGTTAGAGATGGATTAATAGATTACATGAATTCTATATGTTCTAATTGTAATTCAAAAGCTGAGGTTATTGAATTAGCTGAAAATAATAAAGAACAATTTAAAAATATTGCATTAAATATTATTCATAAACAAGGCTATAATTATGATGTTAATATTAATATTGGTAATTTTGAATTTCCTACTAAGACTTATGGAGATATTTCTCTTCCTAGTGGATATTATGATGCTTTGAGAGTTGAAATAGGAAATGCATCTGGGCAAAACTGGTGGTGCGTTATGTTTCCTCCTCTTTGCTTTATAGATGTAACTTCTGGTATAGTTCCAGATGATTCAAAAGAAGATTTAGAATCTAATTTGCCTGATGAAGAATATGCCATTATTTCTGATAATTCTAATCCTACTATAAAATTTAAATTTAAATTGCTTGAATTTTTTACAGAAAAAGGACTTATTACTGCTAAAAATTAATTCCATATTACAAGTTAATGGTTTTATATAAAAATAGTTTTAAAAGCATTGAAATATAAGAATTTGAATGAAATGACGAATGTGATTGAAAAAACGAAATTAAGATTTTCTATATGGCTTTGCCATAAGAAAATCTAATTTTCGCATAACCAATTTCTACGACAATTGCACGCAATTGTCTAGAACTTGGAAAAGCTTTAGAAATTCTACGCAATTTTATGGAAATAGTTCGCGTGAGTGAAAGGGTGCCATAAAATAAGTTAGAATTTCTTAAGCTTTGTAATGAGCCGAGGAATGTAATGAAAATCTTATATTTCAATGCTTTTTAGATTATATTGCACAGAAATCATTAACTTATAACAATACAGTAACAATTTTTATGAAAACAGTTGTAAAAATCTCTAATTTATGTTATATTTCATATGAATTTAATAAAACTTAATTGGGGGTAATTATTGTGGAAAAATTAGTAATTACAGGCGGAACACCACTAAAAGGCGATGTTGTTATAAGTGGAGCCAAAAATGCAGCTGTAGCGATTTTACCTGCTACACTTTTAATAGATGGTATTTGTACAATAAATAATTTACCTAATATAAGTGATGTAAAAATTTATTGTGAAATTTTAGAATATATGGGAGCAAAGATAAAATGGAATTCAAAAAACGAAATAACTATAGACACAAGAAATATTTCAACAACTATAGCTCCCTATGATTTGACGCATAAATTTAGAGCTTCTTATTATGTGTTAGGTGCTATGCTTAGCAGAAAAGGTCATGTTCAAGTTGGTATGCCTGGAGGTTGCAAACTTGGAGCTAGACCTATTGACCAACATATAAAGGGATTTGAAGCACTAGGTGCAACTGTAGAAGTTGAAAATGGAAATATAACTGCAAAGGCAGATAAATTAATAGGTAATTCTATATATATGGATGTAGTTTCAGTTGGAGCTACAATTAATGTTATGTTATCTGCTGTTTTAGCAGAAGGTACTACAGTTATTGATAATGCTGCCAAAGAACCACATATAGTTGATGTTGCTAATTTCCTTAATACAATGGGAGCAGATATTAGGGGAGCTGGTACAGACATTATAAAGATTAATGGTGTAAAAAAACTTTCTGGTAATGCTACATATTCTGTTGTTCCAGACCAAATAGAAGCTGGTACATTTATGCTTGCAGCAGTAGCCTCTAAAGGAGATATTACAATAAAAAATTGTATTTCAAAGCATTTAGATTCTATTACTGCTAAAATTATAGAAGTTGGTGGACATATTGAAGATTATGGAGATAGTATGAGAATTTGGTGCGACTCTCGTCCATCCAAAGCTAATATAAAAACTCTTCCTTATCCTGGCTTTCCTACTGATATACAACCTCAAATGGGTGTTGTATTATCAATTGCAGATGGTACAAGTATAATAAATGAAAGTATTTGGGAATCTCGCTTTCAATATACTGATGAATTAAATAAAATGGGAGCTAAAATTACGACAAATGGAAAAACTGCTATCTTTGAAGGAATTGAAACTCTTTCATCTGCTCCAGTATATGCATGTGATTTACGTGCAGGTGCAGCTCTTATTATTGCTGGAATAATTGCAAATGGTAAGACTGAAATATATAATTTAGAACATATTGATAGAGGTTATGAAAATATTGAAGAAAAGTTTAGAAAATTAGGTGCTAATATTGAAAGAGTAATAGAATAATATGCTTAATGAAAAGAAATTGAATAATAGTAGCATATATTCTTAAAGAAAGAAAAATTAAAATAATAGTAGAATAATATACTTAAGAAAGAAGAAATAAATATGTTTAATTTTTGTAGTTTATATAGCGGTAGTAGTGGAAATAGTCTATTTGTTGAAACTGAAAATACAAAATTACTAATTGATACTGGTGTTAGTTGTAGAAAAATAGAAAATGCTTTGCAATCTATAGATATTAAGCCCGAAGCAATTGATGGAATACTAGTAACTCATGAACATATCGACCACGTTAATTCTCTTGGTACACTTTCAAAAAAATATAATATTCCTGTATTCTCAACTCAAGAAACATTTGATGCTATGCCTAAACAAACAGATAAAATTAGTGATGATAATAAGAAAACATTTAAAATAAATAATAAATTCGAATTAAATGATTTAGAAATATTACCTTTTAGTATACCACATGATGCTGCTAATCCTTGTGGATTTTGTATTTCTAAAGATAATAAAAAAATCAGTATTGCAACTGACATAGGACATATGACAAAAGATATTGTAGAACATTTAGAAAATAGTTCTTTTATATTGTTAGAATCCAATTATGATCCTGAGGTTTTAAAATGTTCCCCTTATCCATATACACTAAAACAAAGAATCTCTGGTCCTATTGGTCATTTATCTAATAATATGGCTGGAAAAACTATATCTTATTTATTGCAGGGTAATCTAAAAGAAGCAATGCTAGGTCATTTAAGCAAACATAGTAATTTTCCGGAGTTAGCATATAAAACTGTTGTCGAAGAAATTATGTGTTCTAATAGTAAACAGTCTGAAATACGCCTTAGTGTTGCCAATAGAGATGAACCTACTAAATTAGTTGAAGTTGTTTAATTGTGAGGTATGTTATGTTATCTATACATATTTTATGCATTGGAAAAATTAAAGAAAAATTTTTTAGGGAAGCTATTTGTGAATATTCTAAAAGACTTTCTAAATATTGTAAACTTGATATAATAGAATTACCTGATGAAAAAATCCCAAATAATCCTAGTTTGAAAGTTATAGAAGAAATTAAATTAAAAGAATGTAATAATCTTATAGACCATATAAAAAAAGATACATATACCATATGCCTTGATTTGAATGGAAAAGAAATAACTTCTGAAAATTTTTCTAAAAAAATTGATAATCTTTCTTTATATAATAGTGATATAACATTCATCATTGGCGGTTCTTTAGGGCTTTCTCAAAATGTGTTATCACTTTCAAAAGAAAGCTTATGTTTTTCTAAAATGACATTTCCCCATCAGTTAATTCGTATTTTTTTATTAGAACAAATTTATAGGGGTTTTAAAATTTCTAATGGGGAAACATATCATAAATAATTTATTGTATGCAAAGAAAATAGTTGGAGAATTAATTGTGAAATTATAAAAATTCTATTTTTAGGGGCTTAGAATGTTTTTATTTTATTTAATTTACTTTAATAACATTAATTTTTCTTTTTTGGGGGATAACTATTTTCTTTGCAAGATTAATAACTGTTTTATTTTTACTATATAATTATTTTTTATATAGTAATTTTGATTTTATAATGCTTTGTTTATTTTAACTATAATTTCTATTTTGTTATCTTTTTGATTATCTGATTTGACAAAATTTTGATTATAATTTTTCGAACTAAAACAAATATTATTATAAATATTATAATTTTTGAAATCATTAAATACTCCATGAAAAAATTTATAACTTTATGTTATCTTATTTTATGTTACTACTTTTTTTTCTAAAAGTCAACAAAAATCGTTCGACAAATTTCGCATTTGTTACAAGTTAATGGTTTTATATAAAAATAGTTTTAAAAGCATAGAAATATAAGAATTTGAATGGAATGACGAATGTGATTGGAAAGGCTTTAGAAATTCTACGCAATTTTATGGAAATAGTTCGCGTTGAGTGAAAGGGTGCCATAAAATAAGTTAGAATTTCTTAAGCTTTGTAATGAGCCGAGGAATGTAGTGAAAATCTTATATTTCAATGCTTTTAGAAATTTATCCTTTTAAAACCATTAACCTGTAACTCGCATTTATCATAAGTCAATGGTTTATGTGCAATATAATATAAAAAGCATTGAAATATAAGATTTTAAATGAAATGACGAATGCGACTGAAAAAAAAATTAAGACAAGTCTAAATTTACATTTAAGAAAATTTAGGCTTGTCTTATTATTTAACTTTGTATAAACTAATTTACTAAATTAGTATAATTTCAGAACCATTTCTTATATTTGCTTCTTTAATACTTTGATTTAATTCATAAGGTTTAGCTGTTAATTTATCATATAAAAGTGGCATTTTATTTGGTTTATAATATCCTCCACTAAATTCATACACAGCTTTTATTAATAAATTTATAACATTATATACTCTTTTATTTAATGGAATCCATACATCATATTCTTCTTCAATTATAGGAACATATAATTTTACTAAAATTTTATTCATCATCATCACCTTTTTCCTTTATTCCTAGCAATTTTATGAGTGTAATTTCCCCCTGTTCTACTGCATATCCAAAACTTATTCCACAATTATTTACAATATCTCTTCTTGAATTTATGCTTATTAAATATTGGTCATCTATACCATTTCCAAGCCATATTCCAGTATCACCCATAATATATTTTTTATACCACTCATCATATTGATGATTTTTAAACCTCGTTGCATTGTCTATTAAAATAAAGTTATAATTTCCAATATCCTCTGCTTTTTCTAATATTTTTGTGAAATTATTTTCGTCATCATCTAAATCATTTAAAAATTTATCTATACCAATAATAATGCACAATTCTCTTATATTTTCATTCTCTGTTTTTTTATTAATTTTCTCATTAAATTCTTTAAATGCATTATTTAAATTTATCTTTTTAGTCTGCATTATTCTTTCAGCATCAAAAATAGTTAAATTAATATTTTCTAGCATTTCAATTTCTTGAATGAGATATGAAATAAATTCTAATATATTATCCATATTTTTATAGGTAATCATACTTATAAAGTTTTTATCAAAATTATATGTAAATATATCCAATGTCTTTTTATTGATTCCCAATGGAACTGCTGATAAATCTTTTATTTCTTCTCTAACATCATCAATTGTTACTTTATCTGGTATTATAGGTATATGTTTTGCAATGGTTACATTCGTTTCTTTAAGATGTGCAATTACTTCTTTTATATGAATATTCCAATCTTCTGGTTGACAAATTTTTGCTGTCTGAAATTCATATACATTTGATGTTCCTAATGTTACTAAACCTCTACCAAAAATTGACGATGGTCTTTTTTTACCTATCTTATCAAATATGTTTAAGTAATCGTCTTGATTATTTAATTGTAAAGCTATTTTTTGTTTAAAATTTTGAGCCAATCTGTATCTTAAATTATTATGCGAACTTGTTGTAATTACAAATACTATACCACTTTTTATTCCTTCTCTAGTTAAAATTTGAAAAGTATCTTCATATTTGTCTCCATAATTTTCAGCGAATACTTCATAATTATTTATTACTACTACAATCATAGGCATAGTTTTTCCACTTGTATTTAAATACAAATTATAATCTCCGTTATAATTTGATAATATTGATTTTCTTTCTCTAATTATTTTTTGAATCATATCAAAAAATCTACTTATTTTTTCAGCATCATTAATGAATACGATATCTCCAATATGAGGTGTTCCTTTGAAAATTTTTAGTGCTTCACTTCCAAAATCTAATAAATATAACTGTGCTTCATCGCTACTATATGTCGTAATTGTGTCATAAACCATTGTACTTAATAGCGTTTCTTTACCACTTTCTGCATTTCCAAAAATAATTGCATTTCCCTCTGTTGATAATTTTAAACTAACAATTCCTTGTTGTTGATTATATGGATCATCATATTCACCAATTACTGGATCAATATTATTTTTGATTGGCTTTATACTATACTTTTCTTTTATGTCTTTTATATATATTGTTTCTGGAATATTTTCTAACCACAATGGATCAGCTTTTATATTATTTTGTTTAGCTAATTCATATACATACTTAACTATATTTGTTAATTGTTCTCCGCTACTACTTACTACCTTTTTCATTGCATCATCTACTTTTTTTATTACTATTCCAGTATTTGAAATAAATTCTAGCGAGTTGTCTACTTTCTTTTTAGTAACATTAGATGGAAAATATGGTGCACCTGACCATGCTGATTGCCCTAATACAAAATATTCATCATTTCCAACTTGTAGATAAAATTGACCTGCACTTTTTAAATTTGCTGCATCTGGTCGTTTTATTACATCATTACTATCTTCCCTATCTTGAACTTTTAAACATATTCCAAACTTACTATTACTACGTATTTGGTCATTTACTATTCCTGCAGGTTTTTGTGTTGCTAAAATAAGATGTACTCCTAAACTACGTCCAATTCTGGCAACACTTATTAATTCATCCATAAATTCTTGTTGTTGTTGTTTTAATTCTGCAAATTCATCACATATGATCAATAAGTGTGGTACTGGTGTATCCACTACACCTGAATGATATAATTTTTGGTATTTATATATATCTATAGTTCCTTCATCTGTTATATCTCTAGCTTTATTAAATATTACTTGTCTTCTTCTTAGTTCACTTTGTATTGAATCTAATGACCTTTGTAAACCTACTGTATCTATATTTGTTATTGTTCCTACTAAGTGTGGTAATTTTACATCTCTTTTTTGAAATGCTCCTGCTAAACCTCCACCTTTATAATCTATTAATACAAATGCTAAATCATCTGGATGATAGTTAATTGCAAGTGATAATATGTATGTTATTATAAATTCACTTTTTCCTGAACCTGTACTTCCTGCAATTAATCCATGTGGTCCATGAAATTTTTCGTGTATATCTAATACTATTGGCATCCCAGTAGTATCTATTCCTATTGGTGCCTTTAATGATAACGTTGCATCATTATTTTTCCATCTTTGCAAAATATTTAATTGCTCTATACAACCTACATCATACATTTCTAAAAATGTATAACTATTAGGTAATAGCATTCCTCCTGAAGCATTATATTTTATTGGTATATTTGAAATCGCTTGAACTATTTTGTCAAAGAAAAATGTTTGTGAATCATCAAATACAAATTGCTTTTTATTTGTAGATGATATTTCACTTTCAAATATATTTCCTACATTTTCATCTACACTAATAAATGTTTTACATTCATTTGGTAATTGCATTAAGTTATTGGTTATACATAGAAAACTAAATCCTAAGTTTATTTTGCTTTTTAATATTTCTGAAATTGCTTTTATATTTTCTATTTTTTTGTAATCGTCTGTTATAATTAAATAATATGGCATAAATGCTTTATAGTTTATATTATTTCCTTGATATTGTAATCTATTTTTAAATTCTTCTTCTAAATATCTTGCAATTTCTTTCATGTCTTCATAATTATCTGCAAAAAAACGAACTTGTTTTGAATTATTCCATAAATGTGGTAACATTTTAACATATTCCCACTTTTTACTGTCTTTTACTAAAAATACAAGTTTTAAATCTTCATAACTATGAAAAGTTATTAATTGTAAAATTAAACTTTGCATAAATTTTTCCATCTTTTCTTTATCTTTTACAATTAGTGCAGAAACATTTTTTTCAACCAACGACATTGCAATTGGTGCATCTTTTAACGTTTTTGATTTATTACCTATTGTATTTAAAATTTCAACTAAATTATCGTCATCCATTGTAAAGGATTCTTCTGGATATTGGATATCAACTTTTAATGGTACATCTCCTATTCCAAGCCTTACCGTCAAAAAATCTGGCTCTTCAATTTTTCTTTCCCATAATCTAGAACCTTTCTCTAATATTATTTTCGTGCATTCTTCTGCTGGTACATAATTTTCAATTAATATGTTCCTTTGCTTATTCATAATTTTATCTATAACTTTTATTTTTGAATTTATATATTCTTTATATCTCTTTTGACGTTTTTCTTCATACTTTATTTTTTGTTTTTTTGTATATTTTACATTTAGTATAGGAAATAATATCATACTTATTAGCATAGCAAAAGAGGTTATCAATGTGAAAACCGTCTGTTTTGTACTTGCTGCTCCACTCATCATTCCATCTATAGATGAAATCATTGATACCATCGTCATAGCTCCCATTGAAAGCATTGAACCAAACATTAAAATTGCTGGCATCTCTTCTTTATCTTGTATTTGTGGTGGTGGATCTATTTTTATCGTTTCACATTCTATTAAATTTGTTATTCTTGGTGCTCTAGAAAAATATTCATCTTCATCATATAATTGTACTTCATTATCATCCTCTGGCTGCATATTAGATATATCTATATTTTGCTTATTTATTTTAAATACTTCACTATCATAGCTTATCTTATTCCATGGATTGTTTAAAAATATACTGTTTCCCATCATTATGATTTTTAATCCCATAATGAAAATAACATCTCCATTAAATAAAAATTGTCTTTCTTTTACTGAAATATCATTAACAAATGTGCCATATTCACTATCAAAATTTTCTAACATCCATCTACCATTACTTAAAAATATTCTTGCATGTATATTTTTTACTAATGCATTATTATATATTATATTATTATTATCATTACTCCCTATCAATATTTCTGAAGTACTTTTTATATTTAAATGGCAAAAATTTTTTTCATAAACAGGAGAACAGTATAAAATATATAATTCGTTAGAATTTCCTATTGTAATACAGTGCATACTATATTCATTTAAGGTAATTTTATCTATTATCTGATCTTGAGATTTTGTTATTTGTATTTGCCCATTTTGTATTTTTATATTTTTATTATTTATTATCCTTGCAAAGTTTGTACTAACTATTTGCCATTGCCCATTTTGCGCTTGTATGTTTACTAATTTTTTTTCATTTTCACCTTCAGTATCACTTATCCAATAGTTTCCAGTGATATTCTGTGGCAATATAGTTTTGTATTTCACATTTTTACCTATCAATGTTACTAGCATACAATTCTCCTTTCTATTCTTTTGTACTCTTTCTTAATTATATATTATACTAATTATAAATATATTGTCAAAACCAATTTTTACTATATTTGTCTATTTTTCTTCTTTTTTACTAGGGAAATAGTCTATGCATTTTTTTAATATTAAATATTAAATTTTGTTTACAAATTAGTTACTTATTTTTTACATATTATTTATGAAGTTTATAAAGAAACG
This sequence comes from uncultured Clostridia bacterium, assembly GCA_947628835.1. Classification (GTDB taxonomy): domain Bacteria; phylum Bacillota; class Clostridia; order TANB77; family CAG-508; genus CAG-269. The sequence goes on from CANRBL010000012.1 coordinate 21,349, forward strand.
TTAGTATTTTAGGAATTATAACATTTTTTATATAATATATATATATTAAAAAGCGAGCCTAAGATTTTCTATTTAATATAATTAAAAGAAACTCTTAAGCTCACACTTTCTTATTTATTCTTTTATTTGTTTTATACTATATTCATTGTATTTTATTATACTAATTGGTATATTTAAACATTCCTTTAATTGTGAATACATATTAGTGAATAATTTTCCTAAATATATTATTTGTTTATCGTGCAATTCGTCCCACTCTTCATCATTTAAACCTTGATCTGCAAATTCGTCATATCTTATTCCTATTACTAATGCATTATTGGGTGCCATATATGTCCTACTATCTGGTCCATATGTCATGATATATACTTCTCCGTTTTTTAATACATCTTCAAAAATTACTTTTTTATATGTATTTTCTATGAATTTTTTTGTATCATCATCAAGTTCACAATTTTTATCGTTTATTTTTTCCTGTAAATATTTTTCTTCTTTCTCATTTAATTTTTCTATATATATATTATTTCTTATATAAAAATATTTTAGTTCATCACTTGAAAAATATTGATATATGTCCATATCTTCTTCTTTTGTTATTTCAAACTTTAGTCCACTATTTTTTACCTGTTCGTCATAGTCCCTTAAATTTATTTTCTCTAATATGTATTTTGTAAATAATCCTCTATACATATTATACTTTAATAAATAGTTTCTTTGTTCATCTCTAGTCATACTGTCTATTATCTTTTGATTGTTAATAGTTGCCTTTTTTATTTCTTTTATATTAATTTTCTCTATTTTCATCTTCATCATCTCCTAATCCACTTAAATCTGTTATCTCTGATAAAGAAATATAACAGTTTCCATTTTCCTTATCCATGTTTAATACGTCAAATGGAACTAGATATTTACCACCCCAAGAACTAACGATTAATCCTGCTTCCGTATACCCAACAATTGTTGTAGCGTGTGCACCAGATAACACATGTTTTTCTCCAGTTAATAAATCCGTTGAAGCATCTATCTCTAAATACACTGGAACTGGATTACCTTCTCTACAATATGCTCCCAAAGATAAATTTTTTTCTCCTTTATCCAATAACTTCTTAACAGCCTTTATATTTATTACTCTTCCTTTTTTAAACTCTAAACTTGTCGATTTACTATCTAAGTATTTGTTCACTAAAGTGTCACTTATACCTGTCTTGGTATACGACATATAATTTTGATAATCTCCATCCTTCAATTCTGTGGTTCCAGGAGTATTACCTTCTTTTAGGACATTTTCATTTAATTTATTTTTACCATCTTTATCAGTATATACTAAATCACCTCCATTTTCTACCATATTTGCTTGAATATATATATCAGCTAACAATTCTGCATCACTTAATGTATAAATTCCTTCAGACACTTTTTGAAACATTGGAAATCCAAAATCTTCTAAAAATTTTTCTGGATTATCAAAATATGATTCAAATATAATATTAGCAACGTCAGCATATGAACAAGCTCCTATACTGTCTACAATAGTAAATATTTTTTCAGTATCTTTCGCAGAAAAACCATATTTACTCATTATATATTTTTTTGCAGATTTGAATCTTTTAGTCATAGCCTTTCCTATTTCAGACTCTGGATCTCCGGTATTTTGTAGTAAAAAACATATTGCTTAAACATCCTTGATCTACTCCATAGCTACCACTCATTTGATTAAAAAAGGTAAATATCTCATCTGTTGTACATTCTTTTAATATAATTTGAATTACTTCTTCATTAATTTCTTCATTAGACATATTATCTAAATTTATGCTTCCTTCTTCATATCCTTCTTCAATTTTCTGTTCAATTTTCTTAGTTAATTCACTACCTAATTTAGATTCTAGTCCCATATCTGTTACAGTTTTACGTATTCTCATTTTCATATTATTTCCGAATATTGCTAGGTCAACTGCTGTATCCATTTTAATATTTTTTGTACTTTTTTTAAGTCCATTCATAATACTTGTATTTTCCTTTTCAGCATTTTCAAATTTTTCTACAATTTTATCTATTTTATCATTGAATTTATCTATTTTGTTTTTGATATTTTCAATATTATTTGCAACTTTTTTTATATCTGAAAATCCTTCTGGAGCAGAAATTGATGAAATTTTTTGTTTTGCTGAATTAAGAGATTTTTTAGCATCTTTCATATCAGTTTTTACATCTTGTTTTATTCCACTTTTATTAAAATAAAGTTCCATTTTTTATGTATGCTAGTTTTTATTTCTAACATTCTCCTTTCATTTTTTATATTCTCTTTGTTTTTAACTACAAAGTACGCAATTCTGACTCTATACTGTTTATCTGAGTATTAATATCACTTATTTTAGTATTAATTTTACTTATTTTTCCTTTAGAATCAGATTTATATTTATTTAAAGTACTTTTTGCATTATCTATGCCGTCAATAATATCATCTATATCCTTTACTTTTTCCTTCGAAGTATTACTTGAATAATTACTTTTAAATTCAGACTTAGCTATTTGTGAACATGACTTTGCATTATTTAACTCACTAATTGTATTTTCTATTTTCTCATTCATAGTTTTACATTTTTGCTTTTTTTCCTTTAATTCTTCTAATTTTTTTTTTAATTCTTTTAATTGGTTATTTAAAGCATTTCTCCTCCTTTGCCTTTCAAGTTGAAATTGTCTTATTTGTTCTAATTGCCTTCGTCTTGCTTCTTCATCATAAACTACTCCCATAAACCCCTCCTTTTAAAAACATTTTATTGTACCATATTATTGTTTTCGGCACTTTGCATATTTGTTTGTGCTTGTGTAACAAGACTGTTAAATTCACTTTTCATAGTACTAATGGCAGAATTTACATCCGAGCTTATTTTTTGTAATTTATTTTTAAATGCATCTGCTATTTCACTGTTCCACCTTAAATTTGCATATTGTGAATTAATGCTATTCATTTTATCTCCTATTTTTTGTAAATTCGATAATATTTTTTCTTTTATAGTATTTACTTGATCTGACATAAATCTTAGTTCATCACCTTTATTAATTATATTTATTGTTTCTATTGTTTTTGGAACTTTATTTTTAGCATTTACTACATTGATATCTTGATCAGCTTGTGAATAATTATTTGCAACACATTCCAATGCATATGGAATTTCTCCAACTATTAATTTAAGTAGCTCATTTACTGTATTAATTATATCATTAAATTCTTTAGCCAATGTATTATATCGTTTTCCATACCAATAATTATTCATCTCACTAATTTGATTGTATATATTTATAAATAGATTATTTATTTCTTCACCATTTTCTCTTATTTGATTTGCTTGCTTTGGTATACCTTCATAATCGACTTTAATTATTTTATTCATAATGTCTCCTCCTATATTCAATATCTTATAACATACTGATATCTTATAATATTTATACCCTATTGTCAATCTATTTGTTAAAGAACAAACAAAATAAATTAATGACCTCATATTACAGGTCATTAATCTACTTTTATTATTTTTGATTAGTTTCTTGCATATCATACACTTGTATATTATAGTTTGCTCTATTATTTTTTAATTGTGAAAAACGTACTAAACATTCTCTTCCATTATGACTTACAATATATCCTTGATCTGTTACTTTAATAATCATACAGGTTTTAGATGTTCCATCTTCCCACAAAAGTGCATCATCAACAATGTTATCTCCTGCAACATCACTTTCTACATTCATATCTTCAAAGGTAATTGTTGATTCACTAACAGTTAATGTTATATAATATCCTTGTTCTAACCACTTATTAATAGCTTCGCTTTCATATTTTTCTTGCCATTGTGCATTAGTATTATGTAAATTTTCTCCATTTAGTTCATCTCCTATAAATTCGTTTATTGCATCCAATGTTATTTCTTTTTTATATTTATCTTTTAAAATTTCAGTTGATCCATTTTCATCTGTTTGAGTAACATCATCGTTTAAAACATTTCGACCATTTTCATCAGTTGATATTAAATTTCCTCCATTTTTTGTATTATTTATATACATATATAATGCTATCATTAATTCTATATCACTTAAATATAATATACTCTCTTCTTTTTTATACATCGGAAATCCAAATATTTCTTCAAATTTTTCTGGTGATTTTCTTAATTCTGCTACAAGCATATTCATATTTGTTATTTCTTCGGTAGTAATATTACTAGCCATTATTGATACTAATTTTTCTGCATCTACACCGGATATGCCAAACTGTGATTGCATAAAATTAATAACTTGCATATATTCAATGGTTGTTCTTTTTTCCAATTTTACATTTTCATTTACATATTCATAATATTTTGTACTAAATGGTGTTACTACTTCTCCTTCTGGTGTTTCATACCAGAATAAATTTTTTATTCTGTTTACAGACATTCCAAAATTTTCACTAGGATTAAAAAAGTCAAAAAAGTCATATACATTTTTTTCTTTTCCTAATATTATTTTCAATATTTCATTTTCTATTTGTTTATTAGTCATATTAATTAATTCTTCTTCTGATAGGTTGCAATTCAATTGAGAACGAATTATAGTAACAATTTCGCTATCATTGCCACTAATAAGACCAACTTGTATTAATTCATCTATTACTATCTTTAATTTTTCATTTACAGTTTGATATTGATGAGTTTGCATATTTTTAGTTACATTAATAAGTTTATCTCCCATTACACTTATAGTATCACCTATATTATTTTCTATAATAGACATATTTTTATTTTCTGCTTGTTCAAAATTTTTTGCTATTACATCCATTTGCTTATTCATATTATGTATATCATATAACCAATCTTCAATATTTTTATTTAATTTATTTATCTTTATTATGTTAAAATCTGCTGGAACAGTAATTGAAGTAACAATTTCTTTTGCTTCTTCTAATTTTTTTCCTGTTTTCTTTAAAGCATATTTAACTAAATCATTAATATCTGATACATTTACCTTTATTTCCATATTTCACTTATGTTAGACAAAACTAACTTTATCCTTTCTATAAAAATATATATTAAATACTAATGTGAGATATTTCATATTCCCTTATAGTAATTGAATAATCTAAATTAAGTATTTTTTTTTCAACTTCACTTATGTTATTTTGTAATAAAGATATCGTTGTTTTTATATCACTTTCTACATTATTTATCTTTTTCTTTTTCTTATCAGCCGTTTTGCTTTTATATGCCATAATTAAATAATTATTAGTTTGTCTAGTCCAATCTGTTACCACTGTCAATTTTTCAATTAATTGTTTTATTTTTCTTGACATAATTTCATATTGTTTTTTTTCTTTTTTTAATTCTCCAATTTCCATATTCAGCTCATACTTTCTAATCATTTGCTGTCTTTCTATTGCTTCTTTTTGCAATTGATCTGGTGTTTTTGAATTTTTTTCCATAAAACTTCCCTTTCTAAAATTTATAAATTTTAAACTTTGTTTGCATTTTCTGCACTTTCCATTTCTTCTTTAATTTTGTCTATATATTGTTCTATATATTTTCTTAAATCACTAATTGTTGTAAGCATATATTTTTTTAAATTGCTTACCTTATCATTAAATTCTTTTGCAGCTTTTCCCTGCCATAGCATATTTTGATATGTACTTTCAATAACATTCATTAAATCTTCTGCACTTTTTAGTTTTTGCGATACATGAATTTTAAACAATTCTACTTCTGCAGACAAAAATACTAATTGCTCAACTTCTGGTACTTTTATTGGATTTATTTTGGTTAAATTTTCCCCTTTTATAGGATTTACAATTTTATCTTTTTGTTCATCTGCCACTGCATAGTTATATGATACTTTTTGAATTATATATGGTATTTTACTATTAATTAATCTTAACATTTTATTTAGTGGCTCTATCACTGTATTTACTTCATTTATTAATACATTATAACTATTACCGCTCCATATACTTTGTATATTTTCAAATGCTAAATATGCATCCGCTATTAACTTATGCATTTCAGCACTATCTTCTCTTATTTTTTCTGCTCTTTGATACATATCACTACAATTTGCTTTTATCACAGCCATACTTTCACCTCCTCTTTTTTATTTAAAATCTTTATCAAATATTAGCTAATTCTTTTAGTTTTTTTGAATTTTTTTCTTCTTCGTCATCTGATAAGCTTAAATAATATATTTTCATCCATTAATAACTATTATTTCATAAATATCTATATCATATTTTAATATATAAATACTTTCCTTGATAACTGCTTATTACAGTTACCAAAGAAAACATTTATTTTATAATTTTTATTGTACAGTATTTGCATTTTCTGCATTTTGTACATCATCTTTTGTTTGATTCATTAATTTTGTAAATTGTGTTTCGATATCATCAAAAGCATTAATTATTTCATTTTTTAATTTTGTAAATTTTGCTTTAAATGTTTCTGAGGCTTCACTTTGCCATTTTACTTTTCCATACACAGACTCTATTTGATTCATATTTTCTTTTGCTACTGTGAAATTTTTTGATACACTTTGTTGTACAGTAGTAACTTCACTTGTTAGAAATTTCATTCCTACATCATTAGATATATTTATATCACTAATTTTTTTAGGGCTTGTCTTATTAGCTGTTGTTACATTGCTTCCTTTGTCTGTTTGTGAATAGTTATTTGCTATTGTCTCTAATGTAAATGGTATATCCCCAACAACTAATTCTAATAACTCATTTATCTGAGGAATTATTTTATTAAACTCCTTAACTAATTCATTATATCTTTTTCCATACCATGAACTATGCATATTAGCTATACTTTCATATGCTGTTGAGATTTCTGTGTTAAGTTCTTGACCTTTTTGTCTCATTTCATTTGCTTTATTTGGAATATCTTCATAATCCACTTCCATGATTGATGCCATATTTTTCACCTCCTTTATTTAACTTTGTCTTTACTGTATCATTACCAAAAATAATTGTCAATATTTTCAGAAAAAAAAATTACAAACTACAATTGAAGCAATCATACCAACAATATCAGCACACAAAGCAGAAAATAATACAAATCTAGTATCTTTTATATCAACTGAGCTTGTATATACAGCAATTGTATATATTGTTGTTTCAGTAGAACCCATCATAGTAGATGCTATAAGTCCTATTTTACTGTCTACTCCAAAAGTAGTCATAATATCTGTTGCCACCGCAATTGACGCACTTCCCGAAATTGGTCTTAACATTGCAAGTGGTAAAATTTCACTTGGAATTTTAAGTAATCTAAGAATGGGTGAAATTAATGTTATTATTCCATTCAATATTCCAGAACTTCTCAAAAGTGATATTGCTAAAAACAATCCTATGAGTGTTGGAAAAATTTTTATCACAATTTGTATTCCTTCTCTAGCTCCTTTTAAAAATATATCAAACACATTCTTTTTTTCTTTTATTCCAATAGTTACAATTACCAATATTACTATTGGAATTGCCATATTAGAAATATAATTTATTACATTCATAAAATCACCTGTTATTTATTAATTTTTATACATATTTTAGTAATAATTATAGCTGTTAATGCAGCACAAATCGTTGCTATCCATACTGGAAATATAACTTGTGTAGGATTATTTGAATTTAACGAGCTTCTTATTGCAATTACTGTTGTAGGTATTAACTGTAATGATGCAGTATTTAATACTATAAACATTGCCATTGAATTAGTTAATTTTTTTTTATTTTTATTTTCCTTTTGCATACTATTCATAGCCTTCAATCCTAGTGGTGTTGCTGCATTACCCAGTCCTAAAATATTTGCTACTAAATTCATAGAAATGTCCTTTTCAATTTCTACATTGTTTATTTCCGGAAATAATTTTCTTAGTATAGGTTTTAATAAATATATAATTTTGTTTATTAGACTAGTATTTGAAGCTATTTCCATAATACCATTCCACAAACAAATTGTTCCTAATAAAGTTATAGTTGTATTTACTGTAGTTTCCGTTGATTCAAATATTGAATTATTTATACTTTCAATATTCCCTGTAACTATAGCATATATGACAGATATTACTATAAAAATAGGCCAAATCGCATTTAGCATTTTCTGTTCCTCCTAAAATATTAAGGTTTATATAAATAAATCATATTCATTGAAAAAAAAAAATAGTACAAATTATTCCAAATTTTATTGACCAATATATCGATTTATGTTATATTGTATTTGTATTTGATTGTCGAATTTTATAATTTTTTGGGAGGAATATGCTATGAAGTCAACTGGAATAGTTAGAAGAGTAGATGAATTAGGCAGAGTTGTTATTCCTATAGAGCTTAGAAATAAGTTCAAAATTGCAGTAAAAGATCCAATTGAAATTTATGTCGATTCTAGTTCAATAATTTTAAAAAAATTTGAACCTAATTGTCTTTTTTGTGGAAATTCCAAGGATCTTACAAATTATAGGGATAAATTAATATGCTCTAACTGTTTAAACAAATTATGGGAACTAAAAGACAATAAAAATAATGAAATAAAAAATGTAGAAACAAATCTAAAAACAAACGATAATAAAAAATAAGACATTAAATAATTTCTTAAAACTTTGATGAAACCGAAAAAGACATTAAATAGCATTATTTAATGTCTTTTTCGCTTATTTATAATATTAATTATTTTCTATTCGTAAATTGCATATATATTTCATTTTTATTTACTTTTCTATCTTTTGAAATTTTTTTTATTATCTCTTTTTTTTCATAACCTAATTTTTCATAATATTCATAGTGTTCATCAAGGCTGAGTTTATTTAATTCGTTTTGATTTTCTACCTTTTCTGCACCTTCTATAATTATAACCATTTCTCCTTTTATATTTTTGCAATACTCTATTGCTTGTTCAATATTTCCTCTAAAAAACTCTTCATGAATTTTTGTTAATTCTCTAGCTATTACAATTTTTCTATCATGAAGAATAACTTTTAAATCTTCTAAAGTATCATTTATTTTATGTGGTGCTTCATATAATATTATAGTTTTTGTTGATTTATCTATTTCCTCTAATTTAATTTTTCGTGTTTTTTTATTTTGCGGTAAAAAACCTATGAATACAAATTCTTTTGTGTCTACCCCTGAACAAATTAATGCATTAATCATTGCACATGCACCTGGTATTGGTATAATTTGTATATTTTCTTTTATTGCTTCTTTGACTATTACTTCTCCTGGATCAGAAATTCCTGGAGTTCCTGCATCTGATACTAATGCAATATTTTCTCCTTTTTTCAATTTTTCTATTAACAAATCTTTTTTTACTTCTTCATTATGTCTATGATAACTAATTAACGGTTTTGATATATTATAATAATTTAACAATTTTAATGTATGTCTTGTATCTTCAGCAGCTATTATATCAACACTTTTCAATATATTTATTGCTCTATATGTTATATCTTCTAAATTTCCAATTGGTGTTGCAACTATATATAATTTTCCTAACATTTTTTATCACCTTTCTTTTTCATCTGCTGTCAAAAAATTTTCACATAACAAAAATTAAATTTTAATTATTTTTATTTATGTTTTATTATATATTTGTAAAATTTCTTGTGTATATTCTCCCTTTTCATTATATACATATAAATTTGGTTCAAATTTTAAAAATTGTTTTCCATTTTTTATTCCTTTTATTAAAAGCAAATTAGGCTCTTTTTCCTTTTTGGGACAAACACATCTTATTTGTTTTGGTTCAATTTTATAATTTCTCATAATGCATAATATATCAACTAATCTCTCTGGCCTATGTACTAAATAAATTTCTCCTTTATCTTTTAATAAATAACTAGATATTTCTATAAAATCTTCTAATGTTGCTTCAATTTCATGCCTTGAAATTGAATTTTTTTCTTTCTTATTTGTTAATCCTGTATTAATTTTTTTGTACGGTGGATTGCTAACTACTACATCAAAACTTTTTGGATTATAAAGTTGTTTTAAGTTTTTTATATTTGTATTTATTAAACTAAATATATCTTCCAATTTATTTAATTTGACACTTCTTTTAGCCATATTATATACTTCTTCTTGTATTTCTACTCCAACTATGTTTTTTAATTTAGTTTTTTTACAAAGTAGTATACTTATAATTCCAGTCCCTGTTCCTAAATCAATTACTGTTGAATGTTCCTTGATGTGTTTTGCAAAATCTGTTAATAATATACTATCTATCCCAAAACAAAATCCTTCTTTATTTTGAATTATTTTCAATCCTTTAAAATTTAAATCATCTATTCTTTCATTTTCTTTTAATTGTATTTCCATATTAATCTATGTCCTTTCTATTCCATAGATTCATTTAGAAATTATGTATTTTTTTACTTAATTTCACATAAAATCTACTTTCACAGAATTTTTCTTTTTTCATATTATATACTAAATTCATATATTTTGCAAAAATTTTTCATTATCATTCGTAATTATTAGTTGCAATTCAGTAAACTTAATTTTTTACTGAATTGTAATAATAATTATATTATATATTTTTTTATGTGTACTTTTGAATAAAGAAAGGAACAGAATTTAATATGAATAATTTATATAGGGCTAATTATAAAAAATTAGAAAACAGAGGTGATAATCCACCTCCCAAAAAAGCCAAATTTGATTTTAATAAAATGAAAAACAATACTTGTAACTCTTTAAATGATGTTGAAAATTTTTTAGGTGATTTCCGTAATTTTTGGAAATATATAAAATTATATAAACTTTTAAAATAATATTTATACTCTAACATATATATCATTAAATGTATCATTTTGCTGACCATTTATCAAAATTTTTATAGAATTTACCTCTGTAAGTTCTGTTAATGTATTAACAATACTATTTATTATATTATTTTTTGTAGTATCTTCACCACAATTTAAAAATTCTTCTGATAAATCTAAAATTACGCAATCACCTTTTAGTTCTGTATTGTTTATTTTTACATTATCTGGAATTAATTTTTGTAATTTTTCACTTTTGGGTCCATCTATTAATAAATTAATCAACTGCTTATATGGATCACGTGCTAAATCTGCTACATCTATCATTCGTGCCTCTGGTGTTATATTCCCTGTTTCTGGATTTATAAAATATAAACTTACTATAGTTTGTCTTAATTGTTTTTCATTAATCTCCTCTTGTGGTGTATATTCACTAATTACTTGGTTTTCATCTGTTTTAATAGATAAATGTTTTATCACATAATATCCTGCTATTATAATTAATATTACAATAATAAAAAATAATAAAAGTGTTTTGTTTTTCTTCATAATATCCTCCTCAAATATCTTTTATTAATAAATATTTACTCTTTGTCCCTTTTATGCTTTTTTTTATATATTTTTAATTTTTTTTTATTTACTACTATCAAAATAAGACAAAATATGCTAAAATATTTATCAAGTAAGTCTATATTACAGAAAGGAAGATTATAAAATGATTATAACTGAAGAATTTAAAACAGAAGAAATTGATATTGAAGATAATTCAGATACTAATTTTGGAAAAGAACTAAATGTATATGAAGAAAAACATACTAGCATTTTGAAGATTTTTCTTATTTTATTTAGTATATTTGTTTTAACATTAATTATAATAATTTCAGTATTTACATATTTAAATTTTAAAAATACTAACATAATATCTGGTATATACATAAAAGGAATTGATGTTTCTGGATTAACTAAAGAAGAAGCTATTGAAAAACTTAATATAGAACTTAATTCTAATATCCCTGAAGAAATAACTTTAAAACATAACGATTATGTTACTAACTTAAGTTCCGAACAATTAGATGTTCATTTTGATATAGAAAATGCTGTAAATACTGCTTATGAAATAGGAAGAAATGATAATCTTATACAAAACGATTTAACTGTATTACAAGTTTATTTTAATAATGTAAATATATCTCCTGCTTTTTACATAAATGAACAAATTTTAAAGGAAAACCTTAATAATATATCTTCTCAATTACCTGATACTATTATTGAAAGCAGCTATTATATAGATGGAAATAAACTTATTGTTACTTGCGGACATTCTGGTGAAGTTGTAAATGTTGATGAAACTTATAACTCTATTATTACTTCATTAGAGTCTTTAAGTTATAATAATAATTTAGATTTGATAACAACTACAGAAAATCCTAAGCCTATTGATATAGAAGCAATTCACTCTGAAATTTATAAAGAACCTAAAGATGCTTATTATACTACTAATCCTTTTGTTGTGTATCCTCAGGAAAATGGTTTGGATTTTAAAATTTCTTTAGATGAAGCTAAAACACTTTTAGGGCAATCTAGTAATGAATGTATTATTCCTTTAAAAGTTACATATCCTAATATTACTACAAATATGATAGGTACAGAAGCTTTTCCTGATTTATTATCTGAATTTTCAACTAAATATAATGCTTCAGATACCGATAGAACTACTAACTTAAGATTAGCAGCAAATAAAATTAATGGAACTGTATTAATACCTGGTCAAACTTTTTCATATAATTCTGTTGTTGGAGAAAGAACTATTGCAGCTGGTTATAAAAATGCGGCTATTTACCAAAATGGACAGGTTGTTGATGGTCTTGGTGGAGGTATTTGTCAAATTTCGACTACCTTATTTAATGCAGTTTTATATGCTAATTTGGAAATTGTTCAACGACGTAATCATCAATTTGTACCTTCTTATGTTACGGCTGGTCGTGATGCTACTGTAGTTTATGGTTCCCAAGATTTTCAATTTAAAAATTCTAGGAATAATGCAATTAAAATTATGTGTTCTGTAAATAATGGAATTGCTAAGTTTGAAATATACGGTGTAAAAGAAGATACAGAATATGAAGTAGATGTAAATGCTTCTATTATAAAACGCACTTCTTCTAATATTTATTCTAAAACTTATAGAACTTTAAAACTTAACGGTCAGATTGTAAAAAATGAATTAGTTTGTAGTGATACATATAAGGTTCATTAATAAAATTTGATATATATAAAGGAGATAATAACCATGGATTTAGAGAATAAAGAAATATCAACACAAATAACAACAGATATGCTAAAAAAATTTAAAGAAAATTATATACTATTATCAAAAATATTAGGTGAACCAATATCAGAATTTGATTATGAATATAGAGATAAAGATGGCATACCTGTTTATATGGGTGCTTATATTAGAAAATTTAGAGATATGAAATCTTGTATATTAGATACTAGACTATAAAATTATAAAGAAACTTTTGGATTGAATAATTTATCGAAAGAAGAATCATTAAGTTTGTATGATACAAGTATGCATCATGCTATGGTATTTACAGGAGTGAATTTAATTGATAATAAGCCACAAAGATTGATAGGAAAACTTATTACATATCCTTATGCTATCTTCATTTTAATTGAAAAATAGCATAATTCATAGCTTTTGAATTTTATTAAATTCTCTTGAATTACCTCAAAAAATCGAGTAGAGAATAAATAATTATTTTATTTATTCTCTACTCGATTATACAAAAAAATGGTCGAGGTGAGGTACTCTAACCGCTTGCTATTTTTCTTTATTTATCAAGTGTTTTAAAGTCTTGTATTTTTACTTTGAAAATTTTCCTTGAAACTTTAATAAAACTAATTCCCATAAATTCTAATAAAGTTTCAAGGATTTTCTTTTGT
>CANRBL010000013.1 GCA_947628835.1 uncultured Clostridia bacterium
GCAATTGTCTAAATAATCTGTCATCATTTTTATAGCTTCATTTTTGTTTTTTATTACATCTTCTTTATTCAATAAATACCTCTTTTCTTATAATGTGTTTAAATTATACTTTGGTTAGATTTTAGTTAGATATTACAAATAATTTTTCTAACCTTTAAACTATCTATCCCTACAGTAAGAATAATTTCAAAATTATTTACGGTTAAGCACTGCCACACATTCCACATTGCTTGTCCAAGCAAACATATCTACTGGTTTAATTTTTTCAATATTATAGTAATCTTCAAAAAGAGCTAAATCTCTAACTAAAGTCGCCGGATTACAGCTAATATACACAATTCTTTTTGGTTTTATCCACAAAATATTATTTATAGAAGTAGAATCCAATCCCTTACGAGGAGGATCAAACATAACAACATCAGGCTTTAAATTATCCTCATTAATAAGTTTATTTAAAACAATTTCTACATCACCTGTAAAAAACTCCACATTATCAATATCATTAATACAAGCATTATCTTTCGCCATTTTTATAGCTTCCTCAACAATTTCAATACCATAAACTTTTTTTGCATACCTCGCCATAAACAAAGAAATTGTACCAATTCCACAATACAAATCAAAAACCACATCATTCTTAGAAATATTAGCAAATTTAACGCCCAAATTATACAAATTTTCAACTTGAATAGGATTAACTTGATAAAAAGAAAGAGGAGAAATTTTAAATTTAAAATCACCTAAAAAATCTTCTATAAAACCATTTCCATAAATATTTACATTTTTTTCACCCAAAATCACATTAGTATTTTTAGTATTAATATTTTTTACTATTGTCTTTATTTCTGGAAAATTAGCAATTAATTTTTTTACCAGCACCTCTTCTTTTGAAAACGCATTACCATTAATAACTAAAATACACATAATCTGGTTAGTCTTTACTCCAACTTTTATTACCACATGTCTAAATAATCCTTTTTTAGAAGTCTCATTATACACACTTATATTATTATCTTTTATAAATTCAAGAATAAATTTTGCTATTTTTTCTGCTTTTTCGTTTTGTATCAAACATTTTTCCATTTGAATTACTTCATGAGTTCTATTTGCAAATACACCAATTATAGGTTCTCCTTGTTTATTAACTCCAAAAGGAAATTGAGCTTTATTTCTATAATGAAATGGGTATTCCATTCCTAAAGTTTCTTCTACATCAACTCTGTTTTTCAATGTTTTATTTACTAAACTTTGAACTGTATTTTGCTTTATTTTTAAAGTTTCCTCATACTTTATATGTCTTAGGTTGCAACCTCCACACCTTTTATATGTAGCACAATCTGGAGTTTGTCTTAAATCCGATCTTTCTAATATTTCTATAATTTTTCCAAATGCATGTGATGACAAAACTTTTACAATTAATATTTTTACTTTTTCACCTTTAATTGCTTGTGGAATAAAAATTGTAAAATTATCTATTTTGGCAATTCCTTCTCCCTCAAATCCATTATCTACAATTTCTACGACATATTCTTTATTTTTTATAACTGGTACATTTTTCATTAATTACATTATTCTCCTTTATTCAAATTAATGTTTATAAATTATTATTTTTTATACAAATATTCCATATATTTATATACAGATTTAGCCCAATTAGTATCAGTTGCATATTTTTTATTTACATCAGATAAAGTATCTCCATTGTAGTATTGACCTGTTGCAATTTCCCCATCATAAATTTTTGTTCCCTTAGGATTTAAATAATATTTAACAAATACTCTTGCTATTAAATCTATGCTTTCTGAGTAATTAGAAAATGTATATGCACCATTATATGGATTGCTATCATATGCACCATATCCAAATAAATTATACTTGTTTTTTGCAATTCTAGACGTTCCCCAATTACTTTCATGTATTCCTACAGCTGCTACAAATATTCCATTAATATTATATTGTTCTTCAATATAATAAAAGTATTCTGCATTTTCTGAAAATATTTTATTTGTATCTTTTGCATCTGTCAATACAGTTTTAAATTGTTCTAATGTTAAACCACTTGGTTTATTTAAGCTCATATCAAATGATATATTCTTTGCTATAGCACCTTTATTATTTAAATTATTCTCCTCTTTTTCTTGATTTACCATTCTTACATATTCTGAATTAACCCAACCGGAAATTGATTTGCATGATATTTTATACCAATCATCTTTTTTTTCTATAAATGTAACTTGAGAATTTTTTGTCAATGTAGTTAATTTATTACTCTCCAAACTACTATCAGACATAACTGAAACTCTATCTGCAGTTACATATAAAATATCACCTTTTTTTACTTCTTGTTTACTAGCATATTTGGAAGTTCCTACTTCTACTATTTTATTTATAGATGATTTTGTTACTTTAGAGGCAATTTGTTCTTCACTAATTATAATATCATCCTTATATATTCTTTTTATTGTTATCTCTTGCTTTCCATTTCTTCCTTCTTGAATTACTTTCATTTCTCCCTTTGGTAAATCACTATTATTTTTATATGTTGTTATATATTCTAATTCTTCCTCATTATTTATTATTTCTTCTTTTATATTATTTTCAGTATTTTTCAATATTATTTCATCTAAATTTATTTCTGATGCATTACTTATTTTTATTACTGGTATTTCTTCAATTGTAGAAGCATATGTAATTTCTTTATTTGAATAATTATAATATATTACAACCATTACAAGTAATATTAATACTACCATTGATACAGTAATTTTTATATTTTTTTCTTTTGATTTCATAATTATCACCTATATTTATTGTAATATTAGTGTAGTTTTTTGTCAATTCAAAAATTTGGCAACTATAACTTTATTTTTTCATATAAATATATTATAATATATTTTAAATTTATAAGGAGGAATTCAAGTGGAAAATTTTGAAACTATTGATATTTCAGAAATTACTTTAAATCCATTCACTAAAATCGGTAAAGAATGGATGTTAATAACTGCAAAAAATAATAATGCAGTAAATACAATGACGGCTTCTTGGGGAGGTCTTGGCGTAATGTGGGGAAAAAATGTAGCTTTTATTGGAATACGCCCTCAAAGATATACTAAACAATTTATTGATAATACAGATACATTCTCTCTTTGCTTTTTTGATGAAAAATATAAAAATACACTATCTTACTTAGGTACTGTATCTGGAAAAGATGAAAATAAAATTGAAAAATCTGGTTTGACACTAAATACATATAATGATATACCATTTTTTGAAGAATCTAATTGCTTTATAACTTGTAAAAAATTATATGCTCAAGAATTACAATCTAAATGTTTTATTGACAATACTTTAGACAACAAATGGTATGAAAATAAAGACTATCATACTATTTATTTTGGTGAAATAACAAATATCGTAAAACATATATAATTACACCTTTTTCATAATCAAAATTTCTTTTAAAATAAAATATATATTTTTGAAAAAAGCACATTAAAAATAATTAAGCTAAAAAATCTCAAAAATTTATGGAAACCTAAGATTTTCTATTAAATATAAATTTTTAGAAAATCTTAGGCTTACCAATTTTTCTTATTTTTAATCAATTTATAAATTCTGTTTCTGTGCTCTTGGATGAGCTTTATTATAAATATCTTTTAATCCATCATCTTGAAATTGCATATATATTTGAGTTGATGATACATCAGAATGACCTAACATTGTTTGTATTGATTTTAAATCTGCTCCATTTCTTAATAAATGTGTTGCAAATGAATGTCTTAAAACATGTGGTGTTATATCTTTTGTAATATGTGCTTGTTCTTTATAATATTTTATTATTTTCCAAAATCCCTGTCTTGTTAATCTTTTTCCATTTATATTTACAAATAGTGCATTTACACTATCATCTCTAATTAAAATATCTCTAGCTGATTGAATATATTCTTTTAGTGCCTCTAAAGACATTGAACCTAATGGTATAGTTCTTTGTTTCGATGCAGATTTGCAAACTACATATCCTTCTTTTACATTAACATCTTCTATATTTAATGATATTATTTCAGTAACCCTCATTCCTGTAGCATATGCAAATTCAAGCATTGCTTTATCTCTTATTCCTTTTAAATCAACATTTTTAGGTTGTTCTAATAATAATTCAACCTCTTGCTCTGTTAAAATACTTGGTACTCTTTTCTCAATTTTAGGTGATTTTATTCCATCTGTTGGGTCTTGTTTTACTTGTTGATTTTTTACTTCATATTGATAAAATGACCTTATTGAAGCTATACATCTTGATATTGTTGTTGACTTTTTTCCTAAATTTTCTAAATATTGTATATATTCTTTAATATCTTCTTCTTTTATTTTATTGTACTTTTTATTATTACTATTAATATAACTTTGGTATTGGTATAAATCTCTTCTATATGATTGTAGTGTATTATTTGATAATTTTTTATCTTTTTCTATAAATTCTAAAAATTGTTTTAATTGTTCTTCCATTGCTATTCCCCCATATATTATATTGTGTAAAAATAAAACATTTACATAAACTATATATGTTATATCAAACTATTAAAAAAATGTAAATACTTTTTTTAAAGTTTTTTTATTTAAAAGTATTTTATTGTTGCAAGTAATAACTTATATGATCCCCAATATTCTACAAAAGCTGATAATATAAGTACTAATAACATTATTACTGAAATTATAGTATGTCTAATTATTTCCAATTTTATGTTTTCTTTTCTCTTATCTTTCATTATAGACTGATATAACTTTATACTACTAACTCCAAGTGTTAAAATTGCAGGAATAAATAATATATTTTGAAGTAGTATTGATACAAATGTAAATACAATTCCTTTAGTTATTCCTATTGTTACACTACAAGCTGATATTGTATAACCTAAACAAAACCCTCTAAATATTACCATACCAAATACTATAAGTATTCCAATTATTGTAGTTCCTGCAAACCATAATATTATAGCTAATATTATGTTATCTCTAACATTACTCTTAAAATTTGCAATATTTCCATCTTTATTTTGTGCTTTAATATTATCTATATAGTTATTTATATATGAGTTTATCTCACTTTTTTGTTCATCTGTTGCTTCATTTACAAATAATACTCCCATAAAAATTCCTATTATAAATATTAAAGTAACAACTATATATTGTTTTAAATTATTTTCTACATAATTTATGATTATATTGTTCTTTTTACCACTTATTACTTTGTTCATAGTAACCTCCATTTTTTATAGCATGTCTTCTTTACTAAATCTATTCTCTTTAGAGATTATTTAGAACAAAAGCGTTTAATTATTAATTACAACTATTAAATTTTTTATATTACTATCATTACCTTAGTCAGCTCTGATAAAAATTATAAAATTTTATGTATTATGACTTATCTACTTTACCATAAACGCCTCCTCCTCCTGATACCACTTTCATATTTCCTTGTCTTGCATCTATGATATTTTGTGTTACATTTTCACCTACAACAGCTTCTAAATCGTCTTTTTCTAATTTATGTAATATATTCATTTCTGTTTCAAAATTATCTAATAATTTTTCAATTGTCTTTTTACCAATTCCAGGAATAAAATTCAATGGAATTTGATAAATATAAGGTGGTCTACTTTTTGGACTTTTAGTAGTTGCTTTATCTTTTATAAGTTCAATTCTATCAAACACTCCAAAAGTTATATCTGTACTACCACATTTAGGACACACTGTAACAGGCCCATCAACTTCTACTGGCTTTTGACAATTTTCACAAAATGTTCTATGATATTTTCCAAGTTTAGGGTCTAAACCATAATTTACTAAAACTTTCCTTCCATCTTCATTCTTTAATGCTTTTACAATTTCATTAAAATTTATATCCTCTACTAACATTTTATTATATTCTCTTGCTATTTTAGGCAAAGAATGAGCATCTGAATTTGTTACAAAAGTTTTATTTTCTAATTCTGAAATTTTATCTGCTAAAAAAGTATCTGAACTTAAACCTAGCTCTATAGCAAATATTTTATCATATTTTTCTTTAAATATATCTTTTAATCTATCCGTACAATTTCCATAATAACTTTTATGAGGAGTAAATACATGTGCTGGTATAACAATTCCATTATACTTTTCTACTATATCTATAAGCTCATATCCTGATATATCTGACCTTTGTGTACTTAATGTAATATTTTTTATATGTTTTCGCATTTCATTTGAAAAATCTTTTATATCTTTTAAATATGGAAAGAAACAAACATTATGAGCACTTCCACATTTACCATTTCTTCCTTTTTCTGATGTTTCTACTTCACTTCCTAATAAAATACAAACTTTATCTTTATATATTATTCCTCCATCTTTTAATTCGTAGGCTTCTCCTGTTTTTAAAAAATTTTCAATATCTTCTATTACATATGGTGATGCACAATCTATTATGCCTACAACATTAATTCCTTTTCTTTCAGCACATTCTTTAGCAATATTAGCAAAATTTAAACTTTTTGCTGCTGTTATCTTTATTGGCTTCCCTGCCTCACTTCTCCCTATATGTACATGTAAATCTGCAAATATTTCATACATTATTAATTATGTAGTCTAAATGACAACATGTCCTCCTCTCTATTCTTCATTTACATTTAAAAGTTTATCATTTTCATATAAACAATCTAATATTTTTTTTGTTGTTTCCTTTGTAAATAACGCTCTATTTGGATTTATTTCAGATGACTTTCTTTCTCCTTTCAACATCTTTTCTTCTATTTTATCATTATACTCCATCTCTATTCTTTTTATAAATTCTTTTATATCTGGTGACTCATTATATATCTGAACTAATTTTATAAATGGATTCATTCCTGTTCTATCTTCTAATTCTATTTTCTTTGTTTCATTTACAAAATCAATAAATTCATTAATGTATATATTTTCATAATCCTTTAAGTTTCTATACTGCATTAATACTAACGCATCTTCAACATCAAAACCTTTTCTTTCAGGTCTATCTAATAACATTCCTCCAAATTGGTCTACTAACTCTAGTATATCACTTTCTTTTTCTCTTGTTTCTAAATTACTATACCTATTTATTCCTTCACAAATTCTACAAAATTTTTTAGAGAATCCTAATATTCTTAAATAGTTTGCTCCATTTTTCGCAAATGAATGTATTTCATCTTTATCTCTTGAACATTCTACTTTTTTACAATTGCATAGTAAGCATGCTGTTAATACTAAGTTTTTATCTACTTTAAGTTCTTTTCCTTTATAATTCATAAACATTCGTGCAATTTCTGTTTTAAATATTACTGATTTATTAAAATATATCCCTGTTCTTTCTGAACAGTAATATATTATCTCCATTTTTTCTATTAAATCTTTTTCTTTTAATATATATTCCGCAAATGTTTCCATACTTACTCACTATCCTTTCTTAGGCTCTCCGAGTTATCTCTTGTTATTAATTTATTTTTACTTATAATCAATCTTTATTATATTGCAATTTATTTACTATTTCAATAAATTTTTACATTTGTAATATAACTGTAACAATTAATAATTGTATTCCAATGCTTTTTATTCGTATAATAAGCTGGATTATAATTATTCTAAATTTCTTATTGCGTTTCTTGCTAATTCATCACATCTATTATTAAATTCATTGTCACTATGACCTTTTACTTTTATAAAATTTACTTTATGTATTTTAGTTAAATTATATAATTCTTCCCAAATTTCTTTGTTCTTAACTGGCTGGTTATTTGACGTTTTCCAATTATTTTTCATCCAGTTATATATCCAACCTTGTTTAAATCCATTAATAACATAACTACTATCACTATACAAATCTACTTCACAACTAAATTTTAATGCCTTCAAACTTTCTATAACCGCCGTTAATTCCATTATGTTATTTGTAGTATCTTTTTTACCTCCTGAGATTTCTTTTTTCTTTCCATTATACATCAAAATTGCACCCCAACCACCTGGTCCAGGATTTCCAGAACATGCTCCATCTGTATATATTGTAACTTTTTCCATATAACCTCCAAAAATATTTGTTTTTTTACTAAATTTATGATAATATTATATCAATAATTTTTTTATTTAACAATACAATAAGGAGGTTTTTATGGCACGCGTTCTTGGTATTATTGCAGAATATAATCCATTCCACAATGGTCACTTATATCATTTAATAAAATCAAAAAAAGTTACAAATACTGACATTACTGTTGCAGTAATTAGTGGAAATTTTTCTCAGCGTGGAGATACTTCTCTAATAAATAAATGGGCAAAAACAGAAATGTCAATTCTTAATGGCATAGATTTGGTCATTGAATTACCAGTTTTATATTCTATTTCTAGTGCTGAAAATTTTGCTGATGGTGCTATTAAACTTCTTAATTCACTAAATGCTGTGGATTGTATTACTTTTGGTACAGAAGTTTCTAATATAGATATTTTAGATAAATTTGCTAAAATCTTATATGAAGAACCTAGTCAATATAAAAATCTTTTAGCACATGAATTAGATAAAGGTCTTTCTTTTCCTAAAGCTCGAGAAAATGCTCTTATGATGTGTGTTCAAAATATTAGAAAATCAATTAATGTTCTTTCTTACCCTAATAATATTTTAGCTATTGAATACTTAAAAGCATTAAAAAAATACAAAAGTAATATTCTTCCTATTTCTATTCCTCGTGTAGAAACTGGATATAATGATATAAATTTTTCTGGCCATATTGCAAGTGCTACTGCAATTAGAAATGAAATTTTAAAAGACAATTTTTCCTCTTTAAACACTATTACTCCTATTTCATCATATTCTATTATTGATGAAGAAAGAAAAAAAGGACATATTATTAAAAATATTGGTGTTTTTGATAAAGAAATTATTTATACACTTAGAAAAATGTCTATAGAAGAAATTGCTAATTTACAAGATGTTTCAGAAGGTTTAGAATTTTCTTTAAAGAAGGCTGCAAATTCTTGTAATAGCGTAGCAGAACTAATTCATTTGGTTAATTCTAAAAGATATACTCAAACTAGAATACAAAGAATTTTACTTTATGCTTTACTTGATATAACTAAAAAAGATATTCAGATTTCTAAAAAAATTACTCCTTACATTCGCGTACTTGGCTTTAATTCAAAAGGAAGATTTTTGATTTCTGAAATTTCAAAATCTAATCCTAAATTAAAAATAGTTACTTCTGTAAAAAAGTTTCTTGATACTAATCCTGGTAAAGATTATAAAATGATGCTTCAAAAGGATATTCTTGCAAGTAATATTTATACTCTCGGTTATGAATATGATTCTTTTAGTAATTTAGATTTTACAGAAAAATTGATTACATTATAGAAAATGCTTCTGTATTTTATAATAGGAAATACTATGAAAATTTAATTTCGTAATTCTAAACAAAAAAATATATAATTTTTCAAAAATGCTCGTTCAAATAATTTTCACAGAACTTCTAAAAAAATATCGAATTTTTTCGTTAGTCGAAAATTATTGAGAGAGTAAGTATAAAAATTAACAAAAAACTTATCGACATGAAGTTATGCGTGTTTTGGAATATAAAAAGGGAAAAAAATAAAAAATTTGACAAATACAAGTTTATGTAAACATAATGAAAAGTGAAAAATAAAAAAATGGTACTACGAAAAAATTCGATAAAAATTAATTGGTAAAATTTAATAATATATGTTATAATGTGTGAAAAAGGGAGAAAAGTATATGAAAGATATTGAAATAACTTGTGAAGTATTTGAAACGACCGAAAAAATTAAAAATACTTTATTAGAAAATAGATTTCACTTTGTTGAATCTTTTACATTAGATGATGTATATATGTATAGTAAAAGTGATAATAAATTTTTTATTAAAGATGGAAAAATTTCAGATACATTAATTATAAGAAATGTTGATAACAATGATAAAAAAATTATTTGCAAAAAAAGAAACTATGATGATAAGGGCTTAGAAATAAGTACTGATAAAACAGTATTAAAAATTAACGATATATGTGCTAGTGAAAATTTTTTAAATGTATTAGGCTATCAGAGATATTTAAGAATGGTTGATACGAATTATATGTATGAAAGCCAGAAATATATTGCTTATATTCAAGAAATAAAAGATTTAGGCACTTTTTTAGAAGTTGAAACAAAAGATACAAACAATAATGAAACAGTATACGATTTAATAGAATATACCAAAGGATTTAATTTAAAAATAGGATCTAAATTTGATGTAAGAAAGGCGGAGCAACTTTATATTAAAATGAATAAATAGTGAAAACATAAATTAAAGTTAAATACGAGTATCAATATTTTTATGAAAACATTTTTAGAAAATATTGTAAATTTACATAAAATATGGTAAAATAATAGTAGTTTCTTGTAAACAATTCTAAAATAAAATTATTTTAAAGGAGGATTACAACTATGAGCAAGGAATTAGAAATTAAAATTTTGGAGGTGAATCCTAAAGAACTTGAAGAAAAACTTCGGACATTAGGATGTATAAAGACACTAGATGTACTTCAAAAACTGTACGTTTATGATGTATTTACAATTAAGGGCCTTTATCAAGCTATTATTGCGGACTGGGATGATACTTCTGCAGGAATGGAAGAGGTTGTAATTAACAGAATTAAACAACTTTTACTTGAACTCAATAGTATCATAACAGAAGAGGACAATCGAGAGATATGCAGATATTTCGGAGAAACATCATTACTAGGTGTATCAAATGATGTTAAGCATACAATCGAATGGCAAAAAAAATTAATGGATGGCACAGTAGCACGAATCATTTCAAAGTATGGTGTAAATCCAAATAAATGGATAAGACTGCGCCAAACAGGAAAACAAATAACTATAACTGTAAAACATATTTTGGAAAATTGCAGTATTTCAGATGGCTTGCAACAATATGGACTTTCATCTATTAATGAAACAGAACTAAATGTGGATTCAATAGAGGTGGCTAATGAGCTTCTGGAGACATTAGGTTTCTATCATAGAAATTATCAAGAGAAAAAACGTATTAGCTATATTTATGAACCATTATCTCTTGAAATTGAAATTGATACATGGCCAATGATTCCACCTTATATGGAAATCGAAGGAAAAAGCGAAGAAGAAATATATAAATTTGTGGAATTACTTGGATATCCTAAGAAAAGCATTAAAATTGCAAATACTTCTGGAGTATATGAAATGTATGGCATTAATATTTATGACTATAAAGAGCTGAAATTTTAACTAAAGGGGGAATTATAATGCTCTTAAATCAAAAACACATATGTTGGAACATTACAACAAGATGTAATGCCAGTTGTTCTTTCTGCCATAGAATGAACAATGTCTATGAATTGCCTTATAGTTTAAACAATGCAATTCTTGACAAATTAATAAGCTGCGGTGTTCGGCGAATAACTTGGACTGGAGGAGAAGCTTTACTTTATAGTGAAATAGAATTTCTGATAAAAAAATCAAAGGAAAATGGGATTATAAATCACTTAATTACCAATGGTAAGGCTTTTACAACAGAGATGATTAGCAAGTTAGCACCGAAGCTTGACATTGTTACATTGTCGTTGGATTCTTGCAATAGTGAGACAAATGAAAAAATGGGAAGAGGTAAAAATCAATATGAAGACGTTTCTTTGATTGTTTCGTACCTTAGACAACATTATCCGCATTTAAAAATCAAAATCAATACAGTTGCTAGTAAAATGAATATAGATAATTTACTTGAGATAACTGAATTTATTTTACACAACGATATTGATAGATGGAAAATCTTCAGATTTATGGATTTAAGAGGAGAAGCTATCATTCAAAAAGATAAATTTTGGATTACTTTCCAAGAGTTTGAAGATTTGAAATCCAAAATAAGCCAAATTTTAATTCCTAAAAACTACAGCGAATACTATTTTGTTGATATTAATGATTTTGAAGATGATTATATATTAATAAGAGCGGACGGAGCAGTAGTTGTAACGAGGAACAAAAAAGACTTAATATTAGGCAATCTGATTTTCGATGATATGATTGATCTTTTGAGTCGAAATAACATTTGCTGATATTAAGAATGTTGAGGTTGTTTACTGATACATTGGAAGGTAGCCTGTTTTTGAGGTTACCTTCTTCTTTATTTATTATGATATTTTATCTCTATACTTGGATATACACAATAATAAAAAGATTTTTCACATTTAATATTTACTAACTATTCTTCATCTTCAATTCCACTAATTTTGTCTATTAATCTTCTTTTTTTACTATGAAAAAATTATTTTAAACATTCCACAATTTCATTTTCTTAACAAATCATAAATTAATTATTTTTATTATGCAAACAAACACATTTTTATATGAAGTATTATTTAGAATGGTATAGCTAATAGTTATAATTATCATACAAATGCTGATTCCATATTTATTATCTTTTTAAGTGGGATTAATGGTTTATTTTGTAGTGAAACAATTAATTCTAGATTCACAAAAAGTTGAACATTCAAATATAGCTATAATAGGAGTAGCAATAAGATTTGTTATTATGAAGATATTAGAATAAATAGCAATATAAATATGTAGAAATAATTCTTTTTGTTTATATTCAGATTTTATTTGTTCCACTTCATTATGCAAATTTTCGTTATCTTTCATAATTTTTTTCTCGTTCTTTTTGATATTTTTCGGTTTTTTCAAACATCTTTGATTTTCTTAATATTTCTTGTCTTAAAAATATATTATCTTGATATAATTCAGTTATCATATTATCCTTCGGCGTTATTATTTCTTCCAAAATTTTTTCATCTCTCTTTTTTGAAAATCTATTTACATTTATATTTTCTAAATTTGGAACCTCTGGCAATTCAAATTTTATATTCGCCAATTTTTCTTTTGATTTATCAAAATTAGTTATCTCGTATGCATTTTTTCTACATAGAAACATACACTATTAAACTTCCTATTATTGAACAAATACTTCCTATTATTTTTAATCCAGATGTTGCCTCATTTAAATCACCAAAACTAAATTTATCTTTTGCAATTGTACGAGCATCATAAATTAATATTACTCCAAATAATACAATAATTAATCCTAATAATCTTAACATTTTATCAACTTCCTTTTAATACAAATTTTTACTATCCTTTTTTATTAAAAATTTAACTTCATTATTTTTTATTATTTTTAAATTTTATTAACATACTTGTTAACCATTCCTTGATTTTTTCAAATAAACTTTGATGATATTTCATTAATCTCTTTTCTTGGTAATCATTACCATTTTCCACAATTGATATCTTATTTTCTTTTCTTTTAAACAAATCTTCATAATTATATTTTTCATTTTTCTTTTTTTCAGCTTTTATTCTATCTTCTTGTTGCCATCTTTTTATTTTTTCTTTTTGTTCTGGTGTACATAAATAATCTCTAAATAGATTAAACAATATTGCTTTTGTTTCAGCAGACAATTCTTGATT
The DNA here is from genome assembly GCA_947628835.1 of uncultured Clostridia bacterium. GTDB lineage: Bacteria > Bacillota > Clostridia > TANB77 > CAG-508 > CAG-269. Next base: position 13,534 of record CANRBL010000013.1, read on the forward strand.
TTTTAATTCTATATTTTCATTATACTGAAATACATAATCATTATTTTTGTTTTTCTTTATTGCTTCTATTATATTTTTTGGTATTTTATTATAATCTTCTTCAATCAAATAATTCAATATTGTATCTACTTCAGCCAAAGCATTATAATAATTATTCATTAATCCATTTCTCCTCTTATTTCTTCTTTTGATTTTGTAATACTATCCATAAACTTTTGTGCATTATCATATTCTGAAATATTTTCACCCAACCCCGCTTGTCCTATATCTTGAGCTTTTAATATTTTCTTTTCCTGAAAACTTAACCCATATTCTCTATCTAAACGCCTTAATATTTCCATAATTTTTCTATCTTCTTCATTCTCTATTTCATCTAATTCTTTACCTTCATATTTTTTTCTTGCTACTTTTAAATTATGTAATTTTTCTCCTATTTTACTTTCATTTTCATCTTTACTTGCTCTAGTTGGTAATCGCCTTTCCCATATTGGTTTATTTCCATAATTTTCCTTACACCAATTTTCTACTTTTAATGCACTTTTCAAACCTGTTCCTAGTCCATACTCTGCATCTAATTTTTTTACAATTTCTACAGTTTTTCTATACTCTTCATTTTCTTCTAATTCTTTTTCTTTATATCCTTTTATAATTACCCTTAAAGTCTTTAGTTTATTACCTAATTCATTTTCATATTTATCTTCACTTCTTTTATTTGGTAAATTTCTTTCCCATACTGGCTTGTCTCCATAATTTTCCCTACACCAATTTTCTATTTCTAACGCATATTTTAATCCCTTTTCCAATCCATATTCTGATTTTAATCTTCTGAATATTTCTTCAGTTCTTCTATCCTCTTCATTTTCTATTTTTTCTAATTCTATGTTGCTATATTTTTTATGAAATTGTAGTTTTAGCTCTTTCAATTTTTCACCTAAATCTATTTCATAATCATCATTACTTACTGCTCTACTTGGCAAATTTCTCTCCCATACCGGTTTATCCCCATAATGTTCTTTACACCAATGTTCTATTTTTAATGCACTTTTTAGAAAGTTTCCTAACCCATACTCTGAATCTATTCTTCTTACTATTTCAACAATTTGCCTATCCTCTTTATTTTTTATATCATCTAACTCAATTCCTTCATATTTTTTAGTTACCCTCTTTCTTATATCACCTAATTTTTGACCTAAACTTCTTTCATTTTCATTTTTACTTTTACTATTAGGCAACTTTCTTTCCCAAATTGGTTTACTTCCATAATTTGTTTCACACCATTTTTCTATCTCCATTGCATTTTTTAATGGCGTACTCATATGCTCTAGTAATAAATTTCTAAAATCTTTTCTCACACCTTTTATTTCTATTCTATCTAAAAAATCATTTATACGCTTATTAATTTCCTTATCCTTTTCATCTAGTTCAATATAGTCTTTCCACAAAATAATTTCTTCACCTAATTTTAATATACTTTCTACTTCTTCTTTCTTTGTTTCATCCAAATCTTCTAATAAAGCATTATTTTGTGCATACTTTAAATATTTATTATTTATTCTTGCAAGTCTTACTGCCATTATTCTTTCTTTATCTGATTTAGGATTTTTATAATTTGGAACTTGACCATCATTTTTTTCATTTATCCAATCCATTGCTTTTATTAAAGCTTCATAATCTGTTATCTCATATCCATATTCTTCTCTTGTTAATTTTTTTAATAAAACTTCATAATTATTTGCTAAATCTATTGCTATTGTTGGTTTTTTATTTTTCCCTGATGTCATTGTTCTACCTATTCGTTGTATATATGTTATTCTACTTTCAGTTTTAGCTGTTAAAATTACTCCTGATATATTATTTAAATGAACTCCCTCATCAATCATACCAACACAATATAACAATTTTAAATGTTCTGATTCATCTTCGTTAAAATCATTTAATTGCTGCTTACTATCCTTATGTTTTGAAGAAACTCTATAAACCTTAGGTTCTTCTTCTATTTTCCCAAACCATTCTTTTGCCTTTTTCTGTTTTTCTTCCATATCTTTTATATCTTTGCAAAATACAATATATTTTCCATTTTTTTCTTGTATATTTTCTTTCATTAATTCGGGAATTCCCAAAGCCTTTGATGATTTTTCTACTAATTCATCATACTTTTTCTTTAATTTTTCTTTTTCCAATCCTTCAGCTTTTTCTATCTGTTGTAATAATGTTTCCATTTCTTCTTGTTCTAAAAAATCTGGTACCACATATGTTAATGGATTAGTTATTCCTGCCTCCATAGCCTCTAAAACAGACATATCCATCGCCATAGAATTATCAAATAATCTTTCCACTACATTTGCACCATCTTCTCTAATAGGTGTAGCAGATAGTCCTAACAACTTGGCTTTTGGATTTATATCAAGGAATTTTTTAAAATTTTTCCCCCATTCATTTTCTTCTTTTATATTTTCATTTTTTTGTTCATCTGGTAATTCCCATTCATCATCTTCAACATAATCTTGAGAATCATTTTTCTTTGTTTTTATATGATGCATTTCTTCAACTACAATTAAGTCTGGTTTTAATTTTGCAATCACATCATCAACACTTTTTTTCTTACCTATCCCAAGAATAGTTTGATATAACATTGCTTTTACATTTGGTATAAATGATTGTGCTGCCTTTTCCATACTGCCGAACTCATTTATAAGTTCTTCCGCAGTATCATCGGTTCTTCCTCCTATATATCTTACAATACTTTCATAAAAATATTCTTTTATTGCACTTCTATGTGATAAATACAATATTCTATCATCTGGATGTTCTAATATATACTTTAATAATGTAATTAATTTTCCTACTCCTGGTGGGCAAATTATTGCTGCTTTATTTCCTTTTTTAAATAACTTTTCTACATTATCATAAGTTGTTTTCTGATATTCCATTAATTCCAATACTGCATTTTTTGTATTTGACATAATTATTCCTTTCCAAACTTATTTCTTTACTATATCCGAAATATCACTAAGGCTCTTTAAATATTTTCTGTTTTCAATAGTATAAATAAACATACTTTTTAATACAAAGTAAATTGCAAAAAAATATGATGAAGTCAATACATAATATTGAAAATTAAAGTTATAAAAAGTTATTACATGCATTAATGATAATACATGTCCTGCTAGTAAAATAAATTCTAAACCAAAAAAACTAGTTTCAAATTTATCTTTTCTATATGCTATTTCAATAATAATAATTCCAATTATCATTCCTATCATAGAAAATACTTTTAAATTTAATTCCATTTCTTTTTCTTCAATTACTGAATATCTCCAGTTTAAAAATATATAAAAACACATTATAAATATAGCCATTAGTACATTCATAAATACTTTTGAATTTATTATATCTGTTATTGTTATTGGTAACAATGAATTACTTTTTATATTTACTATTTTCATTATTTTTTCCTTTCTCATTCTTTTTTTGCATATATAGATTTTAGTTATTTAGTATATAATTTCATTTATTATTCTAATTCATACATTATAACACTAATCATATTAAGTGCAACTGTTTCAGTTCTTAAAATTCTATTTCCTAAAGTTACAATTTTACCATTATTTTGTTTTAATATTTCAACTTCTTCTTCTTCAAATCCGCCTTCTGGTCCAATTATAATTGCAATTTTTATATTATCTTTTTTATTAATTTTTTTCAACTCATTTTTTAATGAATTTTCCTTTTCTTTTTCATATGCTAATAAAACTATGTCAAATTCTTTACATAATTTGCATAACTCATTTATTTTTATTACTTTATTAATTTTTGGAACTATATTTCTTCCACTTTGTTTTGCTGCAACTTCAGATATTTTTTGCCATCTCTCTATTTTTTTATTTTCATCTTTTGAATTTAATTTTACTACACATCGTTTCATTGCAAGTGGAGTAATTTCATACACTCCTAATTCAACACTTTTTTGTATAATTAATTCCATTTTATCTGCTTTAGGTAAACCTTGAAATACTGTTATTTTTACATTTGATTCTGCACTTTCATTAATTTCTTCTATTATTTTACATTTTATTTTATTATTTTCTATTTCCTGTATTTCACATAAAAAATTTTGTGAATTTTCTTTGTTACATATTTCAATACAATCTCCAATATTCATTCTTAATACATTTTTTATATGATTTACATCTTCTCCTAGTATTTCAATTACTGGTATATTTATTTGATTATCTTTTACAAAAAATTTTGACATATATATCTCCTGTTAAGTAGCTAATCTTTTTTTAATTCTTCTATAATATTTTCATAATTTATAGCAGTAAGGATTGCTGTTCCTGCAACTAAAATATTAGCTCCTGCCTTTTTTACTAAATTATGATTTTTTAAATTAATTCCTCCATCTGCTTCTATATCTACTTCTATCTTGTTATTATTAACATATTCTCTTAGTTTTTCTATTTTTTTTATCATATCTGAAAGTAATGTCTGCCCTCCTTTTCCTGGTTCAACAGTCATTACCAATACCATATGTATATATGGTAAAAATTCATATATTTCTTCTATTTTCGTATTTGGTTTTATTGATATTCCTACTTTACAATTATTTTCTTTTATATAATTTATATATTTTAACACTTCTTCCTTATTTTTACATGCTTCTAAATGAAAAGTTATTATATTTGGTTCTACTACTAAAAAATCTTCTATACTTTTTTGCACATTTTCTGTCATTAGATGTATATCTAATGGCAAATTTGATATTCTTTTTATATATGATGCATATTCCATCATTTTTTTATATGTATCTTTTTCTACAAATTTGCCATCCATTACATCTATATGAAAATAATCTGTCTTTGCTTTTTCTAATGCAAAAAAAGTTTCTGCTTCTTCTCCTTTTTTTACTGTTAAAATTGATGTTGATACTTCTACCATTTTTTCATTTCCTTTCGATATATTCATTTTAATTACAAAAGGATTTTTACTCAGCTGTATATACAGTTTCATTATTTAGATTTAAAGTTCCTGATTTCTTTAAAACATCATCAATATATACTTTTATATTAACTGTTCCTTTTCCTGTAATTGTTTGACTTATATTTGTTGTCGTTGGGTCAACACTTTCTTTATATACAGTATCATTGTCTATCATTATTTTTACACTTACTTTCTTTACTTTTTTCTCTGTTTCAATTTCATTTTCATCATTACTTTCTTCGTATTCTATTTTGCCTCCTAATAATGATTTAACATTTACATTTACCGTTCCTGTAACCATTTGCGCAAGCTTATTTACTGTAAGTGTAATTTTTGTTCCTTCATCTACAGTTTTTCCTACATCTATACTTTGTTTTAAAACAGTTCCATCATCTTTTGTAGTATCTTCATCATATACTACTTCTACTTTTAACCCTTGCTCTGTTAAAGTGGAAGTTGCACTATCTATTGATGAACCTATTACTGATGATACTGCAACTTGTTTTATTCCTGTTCCTGAACTTACATATATTGTTACTGTATCTCCAGCATTTATAACTTCTCCTTCTTCTTTATCTTGTCTTATTACATATCCTTCTTGTATTGTTTTACTTGTTTCTTGTTGTACTTCACATTTTAGTTTTGCATTTTCTATTTCTTCTATTGCTTCTGTTTTTTCCATTCCTTTTACTTTTGGAACTGTTGCTGTTTCTACTCCTTTACTTACTACAATTTTTATTGTACTTTTTTCTTTAATGTTATAATTTTCTATAAATGGTGGGTCTTGTGAAATAATATACCCTGGTTGATATTCAGAATTATATTCTTCTCCACTAATTTCTAATATTACATTTTCACTATCTGCCATTTGCTGTGCAGCTTCTTTTTGCATTCCTACTAAATTTGGTAATAATACTTCTTTTGGATTGGTTAAATCAAAATATAGTATTGTACCTCCTAAGCTTATAGTAAATAATAATGCAAGACCTACTATTGAACTTAGAAATTTGTGCTTTTTTATAAATGCTATAAATTTATTATTTTTCTTCTTTTCTTTTTCTGATTCATAATTTAATGTGGATATTTTCTGTGTTGCAAAATCTCTATATTCTTCTCTTGTTTCTACAAAGTTACCATTAGGGTCTTTTAATGCTTCTTTTAAATCTTTTAACATTTCAGTACTGCTAGAATACCTTAAGTTAGTATCTTTTTTTAATGCTTTCATTATTATATCATTTACTGCTTTTGGCATACTTGCATTTATTTTTATAGGCTCAATTGGTTCTTCTTGCATATGTTTTAATGCTACTGATACTGGCGTATCTGCATCAAATGGTACTCTTCCTGTTAACATTTCATACATTACTACACCTAAAGAATATAAGTCTGATTTTGCATCTGTATATCCTCCTCTGGCATGCTCTGGTGAAAAATAATGTACAGAACCTATTGTACTTCCAAATGCAGTTATTGTTGAATTCGATACTGCTTTTGCTATTCCAAAATCTGTTACCTTTGCTATTCCATCTTCTGTAATTATTATATTATGTGGTTTTATATCTCTATGTATTATATTGTTTCTATGTGCTGTTTCTAAAGCTGAGGCTACTTGTATTGCAATATTTACTGACCATTTCCATGGTAATGGTCCATTTTCTTCTACTATTATTTCTTTTAATGTTTTTCCTTGTACTAATTCCATTACAATATAATATAAGTTGTTATCTACTCCAACATCATATACTGAAACAATATTAGAATGTGTTATACTTGCAGCTGATTGTGCTTCTATTTCAAATCTTTTTATAAATTCTGGGTCAGTTGTAAATTCATCTCTTAGTACTTTTACTGCAACTAACCTATTTAATACATGGCATTTTGCTTTATATACAGTTGCCATTCCTCCATTACCTATTTTTTCTAAAATTTCATATCTATTTCCTAATAATCTTCCTTCTAAATTCATTTCACTCTCTCCTTATTTTCATAGAAATGATTTATATATTTCTTACAACAATAACAGTTATGTTATCATATCCCCCATTGTTATTGGCTAAATCTACAAGTTTTTGAGTAGCTTGTTCAAAATTTTCTGTTACAATATTATATAAATCTTCTTGTTCTACCATATTTGTTAGCCCATCTGAAGCTATTAATAATATATCTCCTGGCCAAAAGCCTTTTACCGTTACATCTGGCTCTATATATGCATTACAGCCTAATGCTTTCATTAACATATTCTTTTTTGGATGATGTTCCGCTTCTTCTTTAGTTATTGTTCCATCTGTTACTAATTGCTGAACATAGCTATGGTCTTGTGTTAGCTTTCTAATAAAGTTCTTTCGTATTCTGTATATTCTACTATCTCCTATGTGACCAATATATACCTTATTATTATATATTAAACAAATTTCTAATGTAGTACCCATTCCTTCTAATTCTTTTTCTTCTTTTGATTTTTCATATACTATCATATTAGCATATTCCATACTACTTAATATTAGTTTTTTTATACTTTCCCTGTCTTTTGGCGTTTCTTTGATGTTTGTTTCTATATAACTTTTTGCATACTGGGTTGCAAGCTTACTTGCTATTTCTCCTCCATTATATCCGCCCATTCCGTCTGCTAATATATATATTAATATTTCATCTGATGGGTCTGATATATAGAAATAGTCTTGGTTCATTTCCCTTGCTTTTCCTATATCTGACTTCGCATATGCTTCTATCATTATTTCACCTCGTTAATTAATCTATACAAATTATTAATTACTTCCTTTTTCTCATTATACTATATATCACAAATATATATTTTTTTCAATTAGTTTTGAAAAATTTGCATATTAACTGTTACAGGTTAATAGTTTTAAAAGGATAAATTTCTAAAAGCATTGAAATATAAGATTTTCATTACATTCCTCGGCTACCTTTATTTTTTTCTATTAACCAATCTAATACATTCATCTTTTTTATACCTTCAAAATCTGCTACTGGATCCATATCCATTGTAAGTATATACTTAGGATAGTGATTATTTATTGATTGCAAAGATGATAATTCTCTTTGTAGAGTTTCTTCTTCTCTTGTTGTATATGCAACTTGAAAGTATTTAAAACCATCTTTATTTTCTGCCACAAAATCAACTTCTCTTTCTCCTGCTTTTCCAATATATACTTTATAATTTCTTCTTATAAGTTCATTATACACTATATTTTCTAATATATGACCTAAATCTAAATTTCTTCTTCCTAATAATGCATATCTCATAGTTACATCTGTTGCATAATATTTTTCTCCTGATTGTAAATATTGTTTTCCTTTTATATCAAATCTTGAAACTTTACTTAAAACATAACTTTCTACCAAAGAATCTAAATAACTTTCTACAGTATGAATTGATATATTTCTACCATCAGAATTTAGTGTATCTGTTATTTTTTTTATTGATAACGAATTTCCTATATTATTAAACATAAATTTTGCAATATTCCTTAACATTGATGTGTCTGATATTTTCTTTCTTGTAGATACATCTTTTACTATGATTGTGTTATACAATGCTTCTAAATAGTCGTCTACTTCACTTTCATTTTCTAACTTTAATGCATATGGAAATGAACTTCTGTTTATATATTGTAAATATAGTTTTTCATTAACTTCTTTGTTATAATAATTTACATATTCTTCAAATGATAATGGATACATTTTTATTTCTATGTATCTTCCTGATAATAATGTCGCTAATTCTCCAGATAATAAATAGGCATTAGAGCCTGTAATGTACACATCTACATTTTTCTTTATATATAAACCATCTACTGCTTTTTGGAATTTATCTACATTTTGTACTTCATCTAAAAATACATAATATTGTTCTTTGTCTATTATTCTTTCTTTTACGAAATTATATAAATCTTTATAATCTTTAAAGTCATATTCTGGATTCTCCAGATTAATTGATATTATATGATTATCTTCTATTCCTATACTTTTTAAATATTCTATATATAATTCAAATAATGTAGATTTTCCACATCTTCTTATTCCTGTTATAACTTTGATTAAATCTTTATCTTTCCATTGTTTCAACTTTTCTAAATATTCTTTTCTTTCTATCATTATATCGCCTCCACCATCATTATACTATATTTTAAAATAATTTGCAATGTAATGCAAATTATTTATTTATATTTATATAATTTGCAAGAAATTATAAATTTTTTATGTTTTTTCTCCAACAACATTGAAATTACTTTTAAAACTATTATTTTGTAACAAAAATGTAATATAAAAATTATAGACTTTATAAAAGTATTAATATAAAATATTGGTTATAGAATTTGGTTAAATATAGGAGAAAAAATAATGATAAAAATAACAATTATGCTTTATGATTCTAGTTAAATTTATATAACCAGTATTAAAAAAATATGTAAAAAGAAAGGATACATTTTATGAAAAAATTAATCAACAAATTAAATTTAATATTAATATTTACAATTTTATTTAACTTATTTTTTATACCTATAAAAGTATTAGCAACTGATACAGTAACAGTTCAATTTAAAGATAAAAATTTTTATAATGTTATTAAAGATGATTATAGTTACAAACTTGAAATTATCAATTATGATGACACTAATCTAACTTTAGAAATAACTCAAGAAAGTATTAATAATTTTTCTGATTTTAACGCTGGTATATGCGCTAAAAATATTTATGATATCTCTGGAATTGAAAACTTTGTAAGTGTGACTAGCTTAGATTTAAGCAGTAATCCAATCACAGATCTTTCTCCTTTGGCTAATTTATCTAATCTAACTTACTTAGATTTAATAGATGTTTCAATCACAGATCTTTCTCCTTTATCGAATTTAACTAATTTATCTCAATTATATTTAAATGATTGTAAAATTATGGACATCTCTCCTTTGGCTAATTTATCTAATTTAACTGAATTGAATTTAAGTTGGAATAATATTACAGATATCTCTTCTTTAGCTAATTTATCTAATCTAACTTACTTAGATTTACACAAAAATACAATTGCAAATATATCTCCTTTAGATAATTTATCTAACTTAACTAATTTAGATTTAGGATTCAATTACCAGATTACAGATATCTCTCCTATTGCTAATTTATCTAATTTAACTAAGTTGAATTTATGTGAAAATAAAATTACGGACATCTCTCCTTTGGCTAATTTATCTAATTTAACTGAGTTGGATTTATCTTATAATACAATTACGGACATCTCTCCTTTGGCTAATTTATCTAATTTAACTGAGTTGGATTTAGTTTCTAATAAAATTGCGAACATTGCTCCCTTGGCTAATTTATCTAACTTAACTAATTTAGATTTAAAATGCAATTACCAAATTACAGATATTTCTCCTTTATCTAATTTATCTAATTTAACTGAGTTGGATTTATCTTATAATACAATTACGGACATCTCTCCTTTGGCTAATTTATCTAATTTAACTGAGTTGTATTTATCTGATAATAAAATTGCGGACATCTCTCCCTTGGCTAATTTGTCTAACTTAACTAATTTAGATTTAGGAAACAATTACCAAATTACAGATATTTCTCCTTTATCTAATTTATCTAATTTAACTAAATTAACTTTAGATGGTAATGCAGTTTCAGATATTTCGCCAATAGTTTCTCTTTTTAATAATATGGAGCATTTTACCCTTTTATATCAACATATAACAATAAAAATTAAACCCACTTCTTCTGAAACAGTAACTGTTGCTTTACCTCAAATTTTTGTAGATGCTCAAAATAAAGATAGTCTAATATACTCAGAAGATGGATTAAACTTAATTGACTGTACTTTATCGGATGATGGAAAATATATAATAATTCATACTGAAGACTTTGAAGAAAGCTTTGTAAAGATATCTTCTGGAAAAGCAGATGGTTCATTATTAAAAATAATTAATTCTGGTATTGATACTAATGATGATAATGACAATAACTCTTCTTCATCAACTGATGATGGTAACAATTCTAAAACACCAAACAATGATAATAACGGTCAATCTCAAAATAATAATAATAACTCACAAACACAAAACAATGGAAACGACCCAACTGTTGCTCAAACAATATTGCCAAACGCTGGTTTAAGTATTGCTTTAGTAGTATTAATTACAATCATTGCTATATTAGGTATCATAGGAATAAAAAAATATAATAATTTAAAAGATATAAAATAAATTATAATTCAAAAAGAAAGAGAATCTTTTATAAAAAGTATTTCTCTTTCTTTTATATTAATACATTAAATAATCACTTTCAAAACCTCTTGGCATCATTGGTGGTCTATTGTTATGAAATGGTGGACGATTAGGTGGCATTGGACGTGGTGGTGCTGGTGGTCTATTATTATTTAATAATTCCCTTAAAATCAAAATTCTAATCAAATCATTCATTAAGAAATTATTACCTCTATCTTCTTTTTCTCTATTTTCTTTTGACTCTGCCTTATTTTCGACTTTAGTATCTATTCTAGAATTTTTAGCATCCACACTTCTTACATTATTACCATTATTACCTACATTAATATTTACATTTGTTACTTCTGACTGTTGTTCAAATGCTGAATGTATTTCGACTACCATATCATCTATTAACTCTTTTGTTACTGGTTTTGTATTTGTCATACAAGCCTTTTTTACCATTGGATATACAACTTTATATATTTCAGGATAGCAATCTTCTAATTCTTCATTATTATTTTGCATTGTATTGTTATATTGCATATACTCATTATACATAGTATTATCCATTTCATATGTATTTCTATAATCTAAAGGATATCCAAATATATTTCTCATATATTCTTCATATGGTTCATTATACATATAATATACCTCCTTAATATGTCTACAATTTACTTTTTATAATCTATAAATTGCAACTTTCCTCATATTATATGTTATAAAAATATATTTGTTACATTATATCATTTAAAACTTTTGATAAATATTTCATACTTGTTAAACATTGCTCTAAGGTATTACCTGTTGCTCCAACTTCAATTATTGTAGCAGCTTTTGAGACATGTTGATTATATCTTGAATTTCTTAAAATAATTGGTTTAAATAGACCTGGATATAATTCTTCTCCTTTTTCTTGTACCTTTATAGCAAATTTTAAATTCTGTTGCCAGTTGGGATGCCACAATCCTCCCCCATTGGTTCCAACTACGAACATCATTTGGGCAGCATAATCTTCTCCAATTCTAACTGTTGGTGCATAATCGCTTCTGCTACCTATTGCATCTCTATGTAAATCTATTACAATATCTGAACTTGTGGTTTTTAATATATTTTGCACTGTCTGTAATGAACGATTATATGAACCTGTATATGCAGGATAATCATGATATGTATTATCATGTATTACATTAATGTTATACTCTGTAAGATATTTTGTAAGTTCATCTCCCACTTTTACTACTGAATAATTTTTGTCTATTGTCCTAAAATTTCCAGTTGGTTGATATGGATATAATTCACTTGATGTGTAACTTTCACAAGTATGAGTATGAAATATTACAACATTTTTATTTTCTATACTTATATTTGGTTCCATAATATCTTCTGTTAGTGAAAAACTTGTTTCGTTCTTTATTTTAATATTTTTATATTGTGTATTAAAATTTTCACTAATTGGATTTTGCGTTACTACTTCTGTTTCTAATTCTGTATTTGCTAAATTAATTTCTTCTTGTGGTGCTTCTTGTTCTATTGTTTCTTCATTATTAGTAACTTCATTTTCATTATTTTCGTTATTTTTTTTCACATCTTCTTTTGCCATTCTTAATTCTACTCCTAATAATGATTTTACTAAACTGCTTTTTTCAATTCCTTCACTTGCTTCTATTGTATTCGTTTTTTCTTTCGCTATTTGAGCATTTGGTATTGTTTCATCTAAACACAATAAATAACTATTTGATTTTATACTTTCTATTTTACTTCCAATTTGCTCTTTTACATTATCACTTTTTTTTACATTCGAAAAAAATCTAGCAAGTACAGCTACAACTATTATTATTACTGTTAGACTCACTAGATATTTTATTATATCTTTTAAATTTATAACTGCAACATTAAACATATAATTTCTCCTTGTCCTAGAGTCCCTTATATATGTATATGTTACTTTTTATATTTTATACCAAATATATTATTACATAATAATTTTCTTTTGCTTAGAATGTTATTAATTCTATATTTTTATTAAATTTCACAATAATTTTATTTGTTAATTTAGTCATATTATGTTTCATAATTACTTATTTGAAAAAATAATATTTTATTTCATTTAGAATTGCGAAATTAAAGTTTCATTGTGTTTCCTATAATACAAAAAAATAGTAATTTAATTTTGCTATTTTTATTATAATGTGAATTACTTTTTAAGTTAATATCATTTTATATTCAATAATTAATTAACTTTAATTTAGTTTGTGTAATTATGCATATATTGTTTAGTGTTTTATTAACAACACCATACATAAACTATTCTGATACCAATATAAATGGTTTTTCAGCAGTTCCATCACCACCTTTAGTTTTTATTCCTGATTTTAACTTTACTAATGGTCTATATTTAACATTTTTTATTGCAGAATCCCAATAACACATACCTCTTGCTCCCCAGGAGCATATAACAAACACTTGCTGACCAGAGCCATCTTCATCAAACGGCTCTCCCATAACCCAGTCACTACCTACAGAAAATATTAATTCATCTTGATAAGTAGTACTTCCCTTAAGTGAATATCCCAATGATTTTGATATTTCACTCATTGTTGGTGCACCTGTAGCACTAATAGCATAATCTGGTATAGCATAATTATTCCAATTAGATGTATTTCGTACATAATTCACTAATTTATCTCTTGAAGAAAATCCTGAAGCGTTTCCTACTGTTCCATTACAAATTATATATATATTACTCGAATCCAAATATAATACTCTCCAACTATTTAAACCACCTGCATCATATTGTATGTATTTTCCTCTAGCATTTTGAGTATTTACTAAAACACTTGCTAAATCTTCAACCTTACTTTTCTCATCTGTCTGATTAATAATTTCTTCATTTAGTTTTACATTTCCATTATCATCAATTTCTAAGTTTCCACCACTTTCTGTTGTAATCTTGTATTTCCCATCTTGTTCTTCATATTTATCTTTATAATTACTGTCTAAAAAATCTTTTACATTTATTTCTTTTCCTTCATTTTCACATCTTTTTTTATATATTTCATACTCATTAACCATTAATATAGCCTCTTCCTCAGATTGTTTTTCTTTTGTTTTTGTACTTGAATTTCTTGCTCTTGATATTATTCCACTATCTCCCCCTAATGTTGCTATACTCACTCCCGCTAATATTAATAATACTATTATTGTGATTACTAATGCTATTAATGTTATTCCTCTACTTTTTTGTTTTACCTTCATACTTACTTTCACCTTTCTTATTCTTTATTTATTACAATATTTTACACACAAAAAGCAGAAGTTACTTAACTTGTATCATAAATTGACACAGTTTCACTCCTGCTATATTTTTTATTCAATTTTATTTTTGCTTTATTTAATAAACATAATGTGTGTGTGTGTGTGTACAGCCTCAAGGCTTCTAGCATTTTTTCTTATCATTTGTATTTTCCCCCTTTCCTTTTATCTTACTTTGTTCTTTCATTTATATCTTACAATAAGTTTATTTGTTAGTCAAGTTATATTATCTTATTTTATTTCTTCTATGTATAACTTCTCTTTTACTGCTACTATAGTATATTTTCTAAATAATTTTTCTTTTTTAAACTCTTCTTTTTGGCTATATTTTTCTATTTGTTTTCTAGCTTCTTCTTGTTTTTCTTTTATTACAGTTTCTCCATATTTTTCATACTCTTCTTTTTTTATGTATTTAAATTCTATCATTATCTCATATATTTTTTCTTTATTTTGTTTTGGGATTAATACTATATCTGGATATTCTCCTTCTACTTCCATTTCTGATTTTACTCTGTATATTCCCATATTCATTGCTATACAATAAAATATTAATTTTATATATTTCTCATCAAATTTTATATAATCTCTATTTGATAAATTCGTTAAATACATTCCTAATACTTCTGCTGTTTTTCCTATTTCTCCTTTTAATGCTATTTCCTCTAATGCTTCTTCTTCCTTATTATATATTCCCTTTAAATTAGCTTTTTCTTTTACTATTTTTAAAAAGTATTCTGCATATAAACTTCTCATTACTGTATTTGGTATTATTAATTCTGGTTTTAATATACTATTTTCTTTTATTGTTAAATATCCTAAATAATATAATATCGAAATAAAATCTTCTTTGGTAAATTCCATCGCTGGATTAAATTTTTGCGTTATTTGACTTACTACTCCCTCTCCTATAACTGTTTTTTGTATTATTTCTTCTTTCTCTTCCCCTTTATATAAATTTATCATTTTTTCCAATTTACTATAATCACTTGCTATATTTACATCTATTAGTTTTTCTGGTATCCTTTTAAATCTAATATACTCCTTAAAAAAGTATAAAGTCATATTTGAATTATATATTTTTTCTTTTGCATTTTTTGAAAACATATATCCATCATAATTTTCTTTTATTATTGGCATTAATTCATTTTGCTCTTTTTCATTAATTTCCTCTTTATTCATTATCCATTTTACTTCTTCTTGTGTAAATCCCATCATCTCATTAAATCTTACATCTTGACTTATATCTGCTCCTATATTAAATCCACTTGTTAAACTATCTAATGTTATTGGTGCTACTCCTGTTATAAATATTCTGTCTACTACTGTCTCTGTTCCTTTTTTTAATATTTCATACCATTTTCTTACTTTTCCATTCTTTGTTACTAATGTTTTAAATTGGTCTATGTCAAATCCTAATAGTTCATTCGCAAAGTGATCATATTCATCTATTATTACATATATTTTTGCATTTTCTTTTTGCAAAGAAAATGCTTTAAATAAATTATTTAATATACTCTCTGCTTCGTCTTTAAAATCTACATAAAAATCCATTCCATATCTATCTGCAAATAATTTTACTGATGATGCTATCTCATTTGTAAATCCTTTTATTGTTTTTTGTTCATTTTCTGTATCTATTCCTGAAAAATTAAATCTTAATATATAATAACTGTTTCTTAATTCTGTTGGATTTTTTCCTATATATGTGTTATTAAATAATTTTTCAAACTTTTCTTTTTTTTGTATATCATAATAATATTCTAATACTGATGTAAATAACGTTTTTCCAAATTTTCTTGGTCTTAAATACATTATGCTTCTATCTGATAACTGTTCTAATTTTTTTATGTATTGTGTTTTATCTACATATATATAATTATTTTCAACAATTGTTTCATAATTACTTATTCCATATGGTAGTTTTATCATTTTGACCTCCTTTATTTTTTATTATCTCTCGTTTCCTTTTCTATTTTACTATATATACAAAAAAATAGCAATTTATTTTTGCTATTTTTCATTGTTATTTGTTACTGTATAATTTTTTATATAGTTATATTATATCCTGTTTGTCCATATCCATTTGATGCTGTTCCAGTAGTTTTTACTTCTGCCTTTAATACAACTACAGGGCGTACTCCAAAAGATCCTTGAAATGCACTTTTTGGAGATCCTGCATACTGACCTGTAGCTGAAACTGGATCCCAATTCCAAACGTTATTATTATTTTGTACATCTGCAAACCAATAATAGCTACCTGTTTGCAATACAGAACTACTGTCTGACTTACGAATTGACCTAGAAGAACTTGCATATTTATTATTTACAAAATTATTATTACAAAATGTATTTAATTTATTTACAGTTTCATTAGCATGCCCTCCATTGGTATAATTATGATAATATGAAACTGGAGTTCCTGCATGCACTATAGTTACTATATTATCGCTTACAGATAATACTCTCCACCCTCCACTATAAGTATTTGCATAATTACTATACGGTGTTATACTTGCATTTTTACTCGTCTCTGATGTATATCCTCCAAACTGCCCTTGTGAATTTGGTTTATCTGCAGTTGAACTCCAATTACCTGCATCATAATTAACAAAATCACCAACTTTTACTTTACTTGCTAATAGTGAATAACTTACATTATCATCATCCTTTAATTTTACATTTCCTTTATCATCAATTTCTAAATTTTCTCCACTTTCTGTTTCTATTTTATATTTTCCGTCTTCTACCTTATATTTATCTTTATAATTTTTTTCTAAAAACTCTCCTATATTTGGTTCTTTTCCTTCTGTCTCACACATTTTTTTATACATTTCATATTCATTTACCAATAAAACTGCTTCTTCCTCTGCTTGTTTTTCTTCTGTCGTTGTCTTTGCTTTTCTCGCTCTTGATATTATTCCATTTTCGCCCCCTAATGTTGCTATACTCACTCCTGCTAATATTAATAATACTATTATTGTTATTACTAATGCTATTAATGTTATTCCTTTGCTTTTTTGTATTAACCTCATAATTTACTTCACCTTTCCTATTCTTTATTTATTACAATATTTTACACACAAAAAGCAGGAGTTACTTAACTTGTATCACAAATTGACACAGTTTTACTCCTGCTATATTTTTTATTCAATTTTATTTTTGCTCTATTTAATAAACATAATGTGTGTGTGTGTGTGTGTGTACAGCCTCAAGGCTTCTAGCATTTTTTCTTATCATTTGTATTTTCCCCTTTCCTTTTCTCTTATTTTCATTTATATCTTACAATAAGTTTATTTGTTAGTCAAGTTATATTATTTCATTTTTTATTCCATTCCTTTCTCGCTTCGCTCGCAAGGCACACATAGGATTGAAAGTTTAATTACTTTCAAATTATTTCTTCAATGTACAACTTCTCTTTTACTGCTACTATAGTATATTTTCTAAATAATTTTTCTTTTTTAAATTCTTCTTTTTGGCTATATTTTTCTATTTGCTTTCTGGCTTCTTCTTGTTTTTCTTTTATTATTGTTTCTCCATATTTTTCATATTCTTCTTTTTTTATGTATTTAAATTCTATCATTATCTCATATATCTTTTCTTTATTTTGTTTTGGTATTAATACTATATCTGGATATTCTCCTTCTACTTCCATTTCTGATTTTACTCTGTATATTTCCATATTCATTGCTATACAATAAAATATTAATTTTATGTATTTCTCATCAAATTTTATATAATCTCTATTTGATAAATTCGTCAAATACATTCCTAATATTTCTGCTGTTTTTCCTATTTCTCCTTTTAATGCTATTTCCTCTAATGCTTCTTCTTCCTTATTATATATTCCCTTTAAATTAGCTTTTTCTTTTACTATTTTTAAAAAGTATTCTGCATATAAACTTCTCATTACTGTATTTGGTATTATTAATTCTGGTTTTAATATACTATTTTCTTTTATTGTTAAATATCCTAAATAATATAATATCGAAATAAAATCTTCTTTGGTAAATTCCATCGCTGGATTAAATTTTTGCGTTATTTGACTTACTACTCCCTCTCCTATAACTGTTTTTTGTATTATTTCTTCTTTCTCTTCCCCTTTATATAAATTTATCATTTTTTCCAATTTACTATAATCACTTGCTATATTTACATCTATTAGTTTTTCTGGTATCCTTTTAAATCTAATATACTCCTTAAAAAAGTATAAAGTCATATTTGAATTATATATTTTTTCTTTTGCATTTTTTGAAAACATATATCCATCATAATTTTCTTTTATTATTGGCATTAATTCATTTTGCTCTTTTTCATTAATTTCCTCTTTATTCATTATCCATTTTACTTCTTCTTGTGTAAATCCCATCATCTCATTAAATCTTACATCTTGACTTATATCTGCTCCTATATTAAATCCACTTGTTAAACTATCTAATGTTATTGGTGCTACTCCTGTTATAAATATTCTGTCTACTACTGTCTCTGTTCCTTTTTTTAATATTTCATACCATTTTCTTACTTTTCCATTCTTTGTTACTAATGTTTTAAATTGGTCTATGTCAAATCCTAATAGTTCATTCGCAAAGTGATCATATTCATCTATTATTACATATATTTTTGCATTTTCTTTTTGCAAAGAAAATGCTTTAAATAAATTATTTAATATACTCTCTGCTTCGTCTTTAAAATCTACATAAAAATCCATTCCATATCTATCTGCAAATAATTTTACTGATGATGCTATCTCATTTGTAAATCCTTTTATTGTTTTTTGTTCATTTTCTGTATCTATTCCTGAAAAATTAAATCTTAATATATAATAACTGTTTCTTAATTCTGTTGGATTTTTTCCTATATATGTGTTATTAAATAATTTTTCAAACTTTTCTTTTTTTTGTATATCATAATAATATTCTAATACTGATGTAAATAACGTTTTTCCAAATTTTCTTGGTCTTAAATACATTATTCTTTTATCTGATAACTGTTCTAATTTTTCTATATATTGCGTTTTATCTACATATAAATATCCCTCTTCTATTATCTCTTCATAGTTACTCATTCCATATGGTAATTTTATCATTTTGACCTCCTTTATTTTTTATTATCTCTCTTTTCCTTTTCTATTTTACTATATATACAAAAAAATAGCAATTTAATTTTGCTATTTTTATATAATATGAGCTTATTTTTAATTTAACATTCAATTTGTAGTCAACAATTAATGAACATATATATTTTCTTATTGAATATTATATAATATATTATATAATATATTAATGCATATTTTATATATAATAATAGTTTAACTTACCATCTAATATACTCGAAACTTTGCATATATATACTTTTCATTGTCTGTACTATTAAACAATATTCTAAAATTTGTAAATATATCATTTTCACTATAATTATAAATATCTTTAAATATAGTATATGTACGTGTACTTACTGGTCTTGTACCTTTTTTTGTAAATATTTCTACCCACGAATTATTTTTATACCCTTGCACAGTAAATATTACATTTGATGCTGATGATGCATTATAATTACCACATTCAAAATCACATTCAAATTTACTTGGTACTATGTTACATTCTCCATATGTAATAATTATTCTATTTCCTTCTGAAAGAGTATATTCTTCACCAGTTGAAGGACCTTTAGAGTATGTTTTCGGCTGTGTTTGTGTCCATTGTGCATATATTGTTTGGTTTCCTTGAGTATTAAAAATTGTATCTTCTGTAATCTTTGTTCCCCCTGACGATTGAGTATACCAACCATTAAAACTATATCCTGCATATTTAGGCATTGGTAACTGACCAAACATTTCATTATATTTTATATTTTTACTATTAGGTGACACACTTCCTCCATTTGCATTATATGTTAATTCATATAATATATCATCTACATTAACATTAATCACTGCATCATTTAATTTTACATTTCCTTTATCATCTATTTCTAAATTTTCTCCACTTTCTGTTTCTATTTTATATTTTCCA
>CANRBL010000014.1 GCA_947628835.1 uncultured Clostridia bacterium
GTGACCCCTACGGGAATCGAACCCATGATTCCACCTTGAGAGGGTGGCGTCTTAACCGCTTGACCAAGGGGCCTTTTAACACAATATTACTTATATCATATTTTAATACCTTAGTCAATACACATTTTTAATATTTCTTGTAATCTAACATATTTTTTTGTCAAATATAAATATCCTATCAAAGCTTCAAAAGCCGTTGAATACATATAATCTTGAACATTGGCATTTTTAGGTAAATGATGATTTTCTGCATTTCTTCCTCTTCTCACAATATTTTTTTCTTCTTCAGATAAATCTTCATATATTTTTTTCAAAATTTGAGCTTGAGCTTTAGCCTTTACATACTTTATTGCTTCTATATGTAATTTATGAGGTTTTAAACTTGTTATATCTACCAAATGCGTTCTAATAAAAAGTTCATATACATTATCACCTATGTATGCCCAAATTAGAGGATTCATTAACAATATTTCATCTATTGATTTATCTACTTTAAAACACTCTTCCATTTTTTCACATCTCCTTTTTAGGTACAAGTCATGTTTTAATAAATTACCTATGGTGTTTCTAATGTTATTTTTCCTAATTTCCCAGTTCTAAAATCATCTAATATAATTCTTGCTGTTTTTTCTTCATCTACATTTCCTCCAGACATAATTGCTCCTCTTACTTTTCCTATTAATAACATTATTTCATATAAATTTACATTTTCTTCTTGCTCTTGATTTAAAATCTCTTGTATTTTTTCTTTACTTATTTTGTATCTTTCACTTAAATTATCTAAATAATTTTCTAATAAAAATTTTATTAAATAAAATGCAATCTCTGTTCTTTCTAGAATGTCATCTTTTATAGTTCCTGTAAATGCTAAATTTAATGCTACTTCATCACTTTCAAATTTAGGCCATAATACACCAGGTGTATCTAATAATTCAATTTTATTATTTACTCGTATCCATTGTTTTTTTCTTGTAATACCTGGTTTATTTCCTACTTCTGCAGATGTTTTATTTGCAATTCTATTTATAAATGATGATTTTCCAACATTTGGTATTCCCAATATCATTACTCTAATTGTTCTTCCTATTCTTCCTTTTTCTGCCAATTGTTTTAAATCTTCCTGCATAACTTCTTCTAATTTTTTTATACAATTATTTATACCTTTTCCTGAATTTGAATCTGTAAGAACTGCAATTGTCTTTTTGCTTTTAAAATATTCTATCCATTGTTTATTTTTATTTTCATCTGATAAATCACTCTTATTTAAAGCTACTATCCTTTTTTTATTTTGTATTATTTGTGCAATATCTGGATTTTGACTTGATATTGGAATTCTTGCATCTAATAATTCAATAACAACATCTATTAATTTTAAATCTTCTATAATTTGTTTTTTAGTTTTTACCATATGTCCAGGATACCAATTTATGTTAGTATTTTCGCTCATCTAATCACTTCCTCTTACAATTTTTATAAGGTCCTATAATTATTTTTATCTGCTCTTTCATCTAATTCTCTATCAAATTGTTTGTTTTTATAAAACCAATCTGTTTTTTTGTCTACTGGATGAGCTTTTCTATTTTTATCTAGTAGCAAATCAAATAAAATTGCAATAGGAATTACCATACCTATTAACCCTATCATCATATTTGTTGCTGTTTCTATACCAATTCCACCTTCTGATTGCAACATTGTCATTACATTATTATATAAATCTACTCCAAAATACATTCCATAAGATATTAAATATATTAATGCACCAATTATTTTTCTTTTTACTATAAATAAAAAACTTATTAATGTAACAAATAATAAAACTATTTCCACATGTAAATTAAGAGGTACAATTCCTCCAAAATACATTCCCATTTCTGCTGTAAAAGCTACTATAAGTCTAAATAGCCAAAACATTGCCATAAATATTATTAAAAGCCATGTTGATAAATTTCTCATCTAAATCACTTTCCTTTCATTATATTTTATTTCATATTTTGCTACCCTTCAGCCATAAAATATACATTGTTTAGCAACACCGCGTAAGAGACCAAACAAACGATAGTATAGGAAAAATTATCCTATACTATCAATAAAAATTGTAATTAATCTACAAAATCAAACTCATCTTTAAATTTTTCCTTAAATATTTCAAATACTTCATTTAAAACATCTTCATCATCTACACTAACATATGATTCTTCATCAGATTCTTCATCTGTATCTTCTACTTTTAATATTACTACTTCTCCTTCATCTTCTTGTCCATCTTCTGCAACTGGTAATAATACTACATATTGTTCATTCTCATATTCAATTAAATCCAAAAATTCAAATTTTACTTCATTTCCTTCCTCATCATTTAATACAACAATGTTATCTAATTCTTCTAATTCTTCATCAAAATTTTCATCCATAATAAATTTCCTCCTTTAAATTATTTATATATTTTAAACTTTAATATCTATATTAATATGTTTATAATTATTATTTTAAATTTTATTCTATTTAATATTTTTTATTTTTCCCATATATGTTTCTAAAATATATACTGCAGATATAGTATCCACTATATTCTTTTTTTTATTCTTATTAACATCTAAAAAATTCATAGTTTTATGAGCTGCAACTGTTGTTAACCTTTCATCTATTGCAATTATTTGCAAATTATTATATTTACATTTTAATTTATGTAAAAAATTTTCAGTAGCTTTTGTTCTTTCTGATTTAGTTCCATTCATATTAAATGGCATTCCAATTACTATTGTACCAATTTCATATTTTTCTAAATATTCATCAATTTTCTTTAATATATATTTATCTGAGCCATTGCAATGTATAGTTTCTAAGCCTTGTGCAGTAATATTTAATGGATCAGAAATAGCTATTCCAACACGCATTTGGCCATAATCAATTCCCAAAATTCTCATAATTTTAATCTTCTATTCCTATATAATATTTTACCATACTTTCTAATAATTCATCTCTTTCTATATTTCTTATTTTATTTCTTGCATCTTTATAACTTGTAATATATGTTGGATCACCAGATAGTATATATCCCACTATTTGATTTATAGGGTTATAACCTTTTTCTGCTAATGCCTCATATACTTCTTTTAGAATTTCCTTTGATTGAAAATTTTTTTCTTTTTCTACATTGAAGTTCATTGTTTTGTCAAAATCCATTATGATACCTCCTATTTATATATTATTTATATCACTTTCTTGTTTATCTGCATTATCTAAATAATTTTCTAATTTTTTTAATACCTCGTCTATACCTGTTCCTTTGTAATATGATGATACAACAAAATTTAATTTTGGGTTTACTGGTTTTTTCTTTAATTTTGCTGTTGTTTTCTTTTTCTTTTTTGGTTTTTCTTCTAATTCTTCCTCATTTTCAATTTCTGTATCATTCAATTTTATATCCAATTTTTCTACATTTTCTTTAATATCATTTAAAAAATCCGTTACTGATTCTTTTTCTACTCCACAAAATACTATTGCAAATTTAGGTCCCATATATCTAACAAAAATATAATCTCTTGAAATATTTTCATATATATATTTACTTACTTGTGTTATCATTTCATTTCCTAATTCTCGAGAATATTTTTTATTCACTTCTTCAATATTTACTATTCTAAACATACATATTGCTGATTGTGTGTGCTGATCTATAATCTTTTTTCCTTCACCATATAAATATTCTGCTGAATTTAAACCTGTAAATAAATCTTTTCTTACCAGCGACTCTAAAGTTTTTTGATGAACTACTGTTTTTAAAACTGTTATTATATTGTCTTTTACAATTTCAAATATTGTAGTATCTACATTATCAAAGTCATGTGGTGTTCCACTTTCTATTATCCAATATCCAATATAAACATTATCTATAAATAGAGGGAAAAATATCGCTGATTTTGCTCGTCCAAATTCCATTTGTTGATATGGTAATCTTTCTTTGTCATTATTTACAGTAACATATTTAGGTGATGCTGTTGATATGCTATCTTTAAAAATTGAAACTTCTTGTAACCTTTTCATTGCGTCCCAATGCTTTGCATCAACATTAGTTGCCTTTATAACATATTCAGTTCCATCAAAAACAACAATAGTCGAATATTTTATTTCATATTTTTCAATTAATATATCATTTATTTTTTTTATTTTATCATCTACACTAGAATACTCTCCTATTGTATCCATAAAATCTTGCAAAACTCTTAAATTTGTTACTTGTTGATTTATATTACTAAAATTTTGTATTTTTTTGTAGATAGACAAATTATAAATAACTAATACCACTATTATAAAAACCAATATTATAACTAATGCTACCAATACCAAAATGTTTCCCTCCTAATATTTAATATCTTGTCCTCTGTTTATTTAACATATTATCTTCTGCTTTTCTTGCTACCAAAAGGTGAAAAACCTGATTTTGCTTCATACCCCTGTGATAATGGTGAATATTGTTTTGAACCTCCTACTAATGGATATATCATATTAGCTAATTGATTTAAACTTTGCATAAATTGCTTTGAATAACCTTTTAGTGAAATTTCACAATCTATTAACCCCTCTAAATATTTTGTATATGTTTCTACTTCAAATGGTATTGTTATATATTTTACAGATGTTTTATCAAATAACTCTGTCATAAATGACATTGCTGGATCATTATAAAATGCCATACCACCAATTATATCTCTATCAGATACATTTCTCATTTTCAAATATTTATTTAGCACAATTCTTATTTTATTTTCATTTAATATATTTTTTACCTTTAAATCTCTTAAAAATGATGTAAATGGCTGTATTGTTAATACGTCCATAGATTGAACCAAATATATTTCTTGGCTATTTGCAAAATATTCCTTTGGCGTTTCAAAATCGCAATCAATTAATATTAATGAATGTTTTTTTACTAAAGTTTCTAATATTTTTCCTACTTCATTTATTGAATTTTTTTCATCTGGCAATGCTGTATATACAGATAAATTTCTATTTGCCATTATTCCCATTGCATTACCTTGTTTTAGATTTTCTATGCTTGAATATGCCACTTGTCTTAAATCTTCTTCATTTTTTGTATAAATATAATATGAATTTCTGTTTTGAGTTGTATCTAATATTGCAGTATCAATTCCCATTGAAGACAATATTTCAGCTACATTATTTACTATAAATGAAGTACCATTTTTACTTGTACCAATAAAAGATACTATTTTTTTATCACCAGTTAATAAATTAGAAATATCAACATCTGATTCATAAGAAACTGAATTTGAAAGTTCATTTGTCTGATAACTATTTGAATTTTGATAATTATTATAATCAACATTTTGATTATTTTTATTTTGATAATTTGTATTTCTATAATTTGATGTATCTTCATAATTTGCATTTCCAAATAATTTTTCATCATCATCTTCTTCATCTTCAACATCTGGCAACGTATTAATTATTCTTTTATTTTCAGAAGATCTTATTATTGGTTGTGGCTCATCATCATCTTCTTCATCATCATCTTCTGCTAAATCAAATACATTTATTTGTTCAACAATTTTTTTAGGTCTACCCCTTTTCTTTTTTGGGACCTCTTCTATTGTTTCTTGACTTACACTTTGTTCTACTGAATTTTCTTCTTCAGCTGGAATTGGATTTTTTCTTGGTCTACCTCTTCTCTTTTTTGGAGTTTCTTCTAATGGTTCATTCATATTTTCTTCAACCACCTCTTTAATTTGATTTATATTTTCAGTTTTTCTCGTCATCTTGGTAACATTATTTGTATTCATTTCAGTTGGAACAACTATTGGTTTTGATAAAGTTGTTCTTTGCTTTGATGTTTTTAATAATTTTTCTGTAGGACCTGTACTTTCATTTTTATCCTTAAACTTTTTATTTTTTATTCTTATATCTTCAGATACCATATTATTAAATGACATTATAGATTGATATTTTGCTGATTTTTGCTCTAAGATTGCTCTTACATCTACTGGTAAAAATTTTGCAATAATTCTTAATTGATTATCATTATATTGTGCCGCAATATTATCAAAACTTACTATACACTTTTTTTCGTCCATACCAATTCTTCTATAATGTGCTAAAATATTTTCTATTTCTATTTCACTTACATCATTTTCATTTTCTGACTGATAATTTACATCTTCTGCTTCAATATGATAATACTCTTTTGCTTCTTTTTTTACACGTGGAGTATGTATTAACCTACACACTTCTTCTAAACTTCTATCATTTCCAATTATTGCATTATATATTCCAATTCCAAATAATTTTACTAGCATATTTTCTGATTTGCTTCTTCTATCTGAACATATTAAAATTATTGGAATATCATTTCCTTGTATTGTTGACGCTTCATCACTTATTTTATCCAACTGTTCAAATATAGTTTTATCAATTTGTTCATAATTATTATTTGAAAATTGTTCTAAATCTTCACTTATAACAATCCTATCATAAGATTTATCTTTTTGTATTTCTGTCATTATTGCTTTAAAATAATATACATTTTTTGGTGTTATGATTTCTTTGTATTTCTTTTGATATTTTTTCACTATTGATTCTGCAATGCTTTCATTATTCACAGCAAATAATACTTTCATTTGTTAACCCCTTCCTTTTACCACAAGTGCAAAAACTAATGGTAAAACTTGACATACTACTAAAAGTGTTATAAACGACACCATTAATACTAATCCTTTTTCTTGAACATCAAGTTTTCTTATTCCTATTATATATTGGTAAATACCACTTACCGCAATACCTAGGAAACAAAATGGTATACTATATATTCGTACTAAGTTTAATACATACGCCGTAAGACCATATGCATCTGAACCATATTTTACTTTATAATCTTCTAATGATTGTTGTGCATTTTCTTTTATCTCTATTAATTTACTTTCTGTAGCATTATCAATTACTTCTTCTGCATGCGCTTTAGGAATAAATAAAACTGTTAATAGTGCTATAAATATTGCTATACTAATTACAGCTATTTTTTTCATTTATCTTAAACTCCTTCCCATATATTTGTATACTATTGATATTTTATACCTATATATCATACAATACTATTGAAAAAATATCAACAGAAATTTCAAAAAAATTTTATTTCATTATTTCTCAAATATCTCCATTCTCCTATTTTTAAATCTTTTACACTTAAATTTCCAATTTTACTTCTATGAAGTGCTAAAACTTTTTTACCTATAGCTTCACACATTCTTCTTACCTGTCTATTTTTTCCTTCATGTATTACTATTTCTAATCTTGATATATTTTTTTCTTTATCTATTTTAAGTATTTTTACTTTAGCTTTCTTCGTTATATAATCCCCAATATCAACTCCATTAGATAAAGTTTCGACTTCTTCTTTTGTAATTATTCCTTTTATAGTTACATTATATGTTTTTTCAATTTCGTGTTTTGGATGTGTAACTTTATATACAAAATCACCATCATTTGTTAAAATAATTGCTCCAGAAGTGTACATATCCAGTCTTCCAACAGGTACAATTCTTTCATTCACTTTTACCAAATCTAAAACTGTATCTCTTGAAAATTGGTCATCTACTGTTGTTACATAACCTATAGGTTTATTAAGCAATATATATACTTTTTCATTTTCTTTGCTTATTATTTTACCATCATATTCAACTACATCATTGTTATCTACTTTTACTCCTAATTCTGTTATAACTTGTCCATTTACTTTGACTTTTTTTTGTAAAATGATTTCTTCACATTTCCTTCTTGACGCAATTCCACATTCTGCCATAAACTTTTGCAATCTTTCTTTTTCTTCCATAATGCTCTCCTATTTATATAAAACTACATTAAATTATTAATTAAATCTTCAAAATATTTAGGAAGTTTTGCCTCTAAATACATTTCTTTTCCTGTTATCGGATGTTTAAATTGTAAACTTTTTGCATGTAAACATTGACCTACAATTCCAAATTCATTCTTTCCATTTGAATATACAGTATCTCCTACAAGTGGATAACCTATTTCCGCTAAATGTACCCTTATTTGATGAGTTCTTCCTGTTTCAATATTTACTTCTAGCAAAGTATACTTTTCAAATCTTTTTAACACCTTAAAATTTGTTACAGCCCTTTTTCCATTTTTTGTTACTGCCATTTTTTGTCTATCTCTAGTGCTTCTTCCTATTGGCATATCAATTGTAGCCTCATTGGTGTTTACTATTCCTCTTACTAGTGCCCAATATATTTTTTTAACTTCTCTATTTTTTATTTGTTCACTCATTCTCATATGTGCAACATCATTTTTTGCAACAATTAATATGCCTGATGTATCCTTATCTAATCTGTGCACAATACCTGGTCTTATCTCTCCACCTATACCTGAAAGTTTTCCTTTACATTTAGCCATTATTGCATTTACTAATGTACCATCTGGATTTCCATTTGCAGGATGTACTACCATTCCCTTTGGTTTATTTACTACTATAATATCATTATCTTCATATATTACTTCTATTGGAATATCTTGTGCTTTTAAATCTATTTGCTTTGCTTCCACTCTCTCTACAGTTATTAAATCCCCTTCTATAACTTTATATGATGGTTTCGTACTTTTTCCATTTACTAATATATTTTTTTCATCAATTAATCTTTGTACTACATTTCTTGAAAGTGTTTCGTCTTTTTTTGAAATATAACTATCTATTCTAATATTTTCTTCTTTTTTACTTACTTTATACTCTTTCATCACTTCTCCTTTTAATCTTATTACTTGTTTCTTAATTATACTATATTTTTATTCATAAGAAACAATTTTATATATTATGAATTTATCATCTGAATATAGTTCTTGATAATTTCCCTTATTTGTTTTTCCTATTAACATATTGATTTTTGAATTTTTATATGTAATTATATGTGTCATCTGATATTTCTTGAATATATCTCCATAATATGTACCAATTGATGACATATTTATAAAATCTGAAAATATATCTTGTCCATCACTTGCCTTACCTGTTAATGTATTAAACTCTGGTGCATATAAATCCGCCCTTGAATCTATAAATACTGGTATTCCTCTTAATAACATATAACTTCCATAATTATATTCATTATAAAATTTTAAATTTTTATAATCTAAATTTCTTATTATCCAATCACATGCTTGTACTGGATAGTCATCCTTATTTATGTACTCATCATCTTTTTTAGGTTTGTAAAAATATGCACTTAATCCTATTACCATTAATATTATTAACATCATTCCTATAGTGTCTGAAGCAATTTTATCTAATATTTTTATTTTATCTTCTTTATAATGTTCTTTAAATACAGAAGTTAATAATCTATTAAATATAATTACTCCTATTAATATAAACATTGAACTCTGCCTTCTTGAATATAACATTAAAAATGCTAGTCCACTAATCATAAACAAATCTGTTAGTCTGATTTTTGCTTTTGTAAATGTAATTATAGCTATAAATAATGTTATAGTAGTTAATATTGGAATATTATTTATTATTGTTAATGGTAAATGTTCATTAATATTTTTTGTTGTATTTCCTTGCATTGTTTTTATTAAATATGTATATGGTGTATCTCCTATTGGTGTTAACAAACCTGTAAATGCACAAATAATCATTATTAATATTAACCATTTAACATTGGAATTTCTATTTATTATAATTTTATATGGATTATTTTTGGTTTCATTTCTATTTTTTTGAACTATATGTATATTTCCTTCTATTGTATCTAATTTTACTTTTAGTTTTTCTAATCTTTTTCTATTTTTATTATTCCTTTCTAATATGTGTATTTCTGCTTTTAATATTTTTCTTTTTAACGTACCATTCAAGATTACATCAGCTATTATTGCAATTATATACTCTCCTATATATGGTAGGTATAACACAAAATAAAATGGCCATACTGCACTATGTATATTTGCTATTATTATTGGTATTATTATTAAACCTATAGCATATTGCAATTTTTTTGTTTCTAAAAATTTCTCTATGAAATATATTGTTATTATAAATAATATAAATGTTACTAATTGTGCTCTCGCAGTAATATAATCTTTTAACAAGTACATTCCAGCTATTGTTACTAAAAATGATATTATATTGTTTTTTACTAATTTTTTATTTATATAATATATTAATAATCCCAGTATTACTGCTAATGTACATGTTACAATGTATATTCCACTAAGTCCAAATACATTATATATTATATATGTAAATACGTCATATGCCCAATGTGGATATGTATAGTTTAAGTTTTCGTGCCACGAAAATGGGTCTTTCATATCTATTCCATTTTGTAAAATATACTCTCCTATTTTTATTGTATAAAATGTGTCATTTTGTAGTGATACCGGAGATATTGCTATACTAAATATTATTATTCCTATTATTGCTATTATTTGAAATTTGATATTGCTTATTTTTTCATTATCTTTAGTTTTTTCATTCATATTTAATCAGTCCTTTCTATTTTTTCGTCTGTTTCATTTATTCTACTATAAATATGAAAAAATAGCAATTAATTTTGTTATTTTTATATCACATTCGTTACAAGTTAATGGTTTTAAAAGGATAAATTTCTAAAACCATTAACTTGTAACTACTAATTGCTAGAGTATAAAAAATTTATTGACAAACTAATTTATTAGATATATATTAATAGTACAAGTTACCAAAGGTAAAATTTTTTAATTTATATGACAATTCTTATTGTCAGAGAAAGGAAGGATTTTATGTTTTTAGTATTAAAAAACAAATTAAAATTATTATTAATTGCAATTCTAACTATTTCAATAACATTATGTTGTTTCAATATTTCTAATGCAGAAAATGAAACATCTGATTACGAAATTAGAACTGATAGTGAAATGGTAGATGGCAGTACAACAAGCACTAACGATTCAGAATCTGATATTATGCCAATCTCTAGTAATGATCCAACACCTATAACAACAACAGATGAAATTCAAGAAAATGTCAATGAAGAAGAAACTATTGATAATGAATCAGATGAAGATGAAATTATAGATGTTGAAACAGAAGAAAATTCAGATGAAGACGAACATAATCATGATGATGAAAATATTGATATTAAAGAATCAGATGTTTATTTACTTGATCAAGATGTTACAATTGATTATGCTATAGATGGAAATGCATACATAATGGCAGATAATGTTACAATTTCTTCTGAAATTGGTGGAGATGTATTTGTAATTGCAAAGAATGTAACTATAGATTCAAATGCAGAAATTTATAGTAATTTATTTGTATTAAGTGAAAATTTAAATATTGATGGTGGAGTATATGATGTTTATGCATTAAGTAGTACTATTACAATTAATTCAAATGGATATATTTATAGAGATATTCATGCTTCAACGTCAGATATGAATATTTTAGGTTCAATTGGTAGAAATGCATTCTTAGATTGTAAAAATATATCATTCGATTCTGAACACCCTGGCGTAATATATGGTGATTTAAATTATTCTTCTCAAAATGAATTTTCTGGATTTGAGGATTATGTAAATGGTAATATTAATTATAATGCTAAAATAACATCTTCTGAACCAAAATCTATAAACATTTTGAGTTATATACAATCTTTAATTACATACTTAATATTTGTATTATTTATTGCTTTAATATTAAAATGGAAAGCTCCAACATTCAGTCAAAAATCATCTACTTTATTAACTAAAAAAGCAGGTTCAATTATTGGGTTTGGATTTTTAACATTATTTGCTTTACCAATTATAATATTTATTTTAATTTTATTAAATTTCACTTCATCAGTAGCCTTATTACTGCTTACATTATATTGTATATTAATTGCAGTATCTTCTTCTATTGTTGCAATAGCTTTAGGAAATTTTGTTAAAATAAAAATGAATTTATCTAACAAATATATGGATATTATAATGCCTGTTATTATTGGACTTATAATTTGGATTTTAAAACTAATTCCTTATGTAAGTGAATTAATAACTCTTGTAACACTAATAATTGGTTTAGGAATTTTAACAACATTATTTATTTCAAAAGAAAAAAAACAAACTGTTACTAATGAAGAAAATTAATTTGTTTTCGCACAGAAATTCATATAGTGAATTTCTGTGCATAACTTTTCGTGGAAGGGTTCCATCTAATAAGTTTTTCCATTTCTCTCTACTATTTCTACAATATCAGAAATATATTCTCCTATAACTGGAATATTTAATGTAACAATTTTTCTTAATAAAATGAGCAATATTGCCGTTATAATAGTAACACCAATTCCTATTCCTATTCCTCTAAATATTCCTGCTAAAAAATTTCTTTGTATTATTTCCTTCTTACTTCCTAGTAGATACATCATTTCCTGTATATTTTGATTTTGCAATAACGAATTTAATTTATCAATATTTTTATAAATTATATTTTCTTCTTTTTTATCACACATAAAAAATCCACCTTTACTATTATAGTGGATTTTAAATTATTTTTTATTCATCTTTTTATTACTTTATATTTCTAGCTAATTCATTTTTACAGTTCCTATAATACTATTTATATCTTCAATATTATGTTTTGTTAAATATTCCTTTATACCATTTAATACATTAATACTTGTATCAGGTGAATAAAAATTACCTGAACCTATTGATATAGCAGTTGCTCCAGCCAACATAAATTCTATAGCATCATTACCTGTCATAATTCCACCTAAACCTAAAATTGGAATATTAACTGATTGGGCAGCTTGATATACCATACGAACTGCAATTGGTCTTATAGCAGGTCCTGAAAGACCACCTGTATTATTTCCTAATATAGGTCTTCTAGTTTCTACATCTATAACCATAGCAGAAAAAGTATTAATCAATGATATTGCATCTGCACCTGCTTCTTCAGCTGCTTTGGCAGGAATTGTTATATCAGTAACATTTGGAGTTAATTTTACAATAAGTGGTTTACTTGTTAACACTTTTCTACAAGCACTTGTAACTTGCTTTACTCCATCATAAGTCGTTCCAAAAGCCATACAGCCAGTACATACATTAGGACATGATAAATTTAACTCTACTGCATCAATATCTAATTTATTTAGCACTTCACACACCTTAACATAATCTTCAACTGTTCCACCAGGACCTCCAAATGCATTTACTATAATTGCTGTATCAAATTTATGTAAAAACGGCAAATCATATTCTATAAAATGATCTACTCCAAGATTTTCAAGACCTATTGCATTAATCATACCAGCAGGTGTTTCACATACTCTTGGTGATTTGTTTCCTATCTTTGGTTCATAAGATACACCTTTCGTTATAATAGCACCTAATTGATTTAAATCAAACAATTCACTATATTCTCTTCCAAATCCAAATGTACCCGAAGCAACAGTTACTGGATTTTTCATTTTTATACCAGCAAAATTTACTTCTGTATTCATATCTATCTCTCCTTTACATTATTTATATATTTACATACTTAGCATCAAATACTGGTCCATCTTTACAAACATGAGCATACTGAAATTCACCCTCTACTATTTCAGTTTTCTTGACTGCACACCCTAAACATACACCTACTCCACAAGCCATTCTTTCTTCTAAAGAAATTTGACATGGTATATTCTTTTGAATGCTTAAATCTCTTATTGCTTTTAACATTTGAAGTGGACCACAGGCATATATATAATCTATTTTTTCTTTTTCTATATCCTTTTTTAATTCATTTATTGCAAATCCTTGAATACTATAACTTCCATCATCAGTCGTTATTGTTAATTTATTTGCCAATGCTTGAAATTCTTGTTCTAAAACTACAGCATCTTTATTTCTAAATCCTAAATATATATTTACTTCTGATTTATTTTTTAAGTTTTTTGCCAATTCATATAATGGGAAAACTCCTATGCCACCTCCTAAAATAGCTACTCTTTTATTTTCTATAACCTTAAAAGTTCCATTACCAAGTGGACCTAATACTTCAATTTCTTCCCCAATATTTTTGTTAGATAATATTTTAGTTCCTTCACCTTTTACTTGAAAAATAAATTCTATTATTCCATTTTGCTTATCTACATTATATATGCTGATTGGTCTTCTTAAAAATGGAACTATATTATCTGTAACTCTTATTTCTAAGAATTGACCAGGCTTAGCCATATCCACCATTTTTTCTGCTTTTATTCCAAATTTAAATATATCTGGTTTTAATTGCTGTTTAGTAACTAACTTTACCTTTAAATTTATACTCATTTATTTACTCCTTATAAAATTTAATATATTTTATACTAATTATCATATTTTACATAAAGATGCAATACATATCTTTTCAGGATATTTTTTACATAATATCTTCATACACATTATTTAATTCATTATCTGGTTCATTTTCATTATTAGAATTGTCTTCTATTTCTATTTTTGAATTATTATCTTTATTTTCTTCATCATTCTTATCCTCTTCAGTTTTTAATACTTCTAATGAATCAATTAATTCTTGTAATCTTTGTATATCTGACCCCATCATTTCCCAATTTTTACTTGATGTAGATTCTTTTAAATTATTATTTGCTTTTATAATCGCCTCTACCAATCCTTCTATATTATCTGTATTATCTAATTCTATATCTACTGCAGACTGAGACAATAAATTTTTTAATGCTTCTTCTATATCATCTCCTATTGCCAACTTATTACCAGATGCAACAACTACTTTTTCTAATGTTGGAAGATTAGTTTCATTTAGCATAATTTGATATATAGGTTCTACATATAACAAAGTATTTTCTATTGGAACAATAATCATATTTTTTGTTGTTCGTGTTCCAGTAACATTTAAACTCTCTAATTCATTTAAAATCGTTTCATCTTGTTCAATTTGTTTATCTAATTGCATTGGACCAAATATATTGCTATCTGATGAAAACTTATACAATTTTAAATCATTATGTCCATTATTATATGTACCTACTAAATAAGAAATAATATTTTGTTTATTATTTTGTGTATATGTTTGCACTAAACCTACATTGTATTCATTATCATCACCTTTTATTAAAGTATATGATGGTTCTAATGTGATTCCAGTATTTTTTGTTGTTTGTGTTAATGTATATTTAGATAATTGCCAAATATCATCTCCTCTATACAATACATCAGGCTTAACATTATGATATATATTTAATACTTCAGATTGTATATTATATAAAAATTTTGGATATATAAAATGTTCAGCTATATCTTGTGGAATTTCTTCTTCTATATCTTCAAATAATTTCGTATATGTATTCCTATATGCCATTGCTATAGGGTCAGTTCTGTCTGTTATATAAAATTTCATTGTACCATCATAACTATTTATTAAAACTTTTACAGAATTTCGTATATAATTTATTCTTTGTTTATTTCCATTATATTCAATTGTAGTATACGAAGAATATGGATAGCTACTAGATACTGTATAAGCATCTAAAACCCATATTATATTTCCTTCACTATCAACTACTGTATATGGATTTTCGTCATATAGCAAATATGGCAATGCTTTTTTTGCTCTTTCTATTATGTTTCTATTTATTAATATTTTACTGTCATCTGTTACTGAACTTGACAATGCTAATTTTAAATTTCCTTTTTTCATTGCTAAAATTAACCTATCTATAAAATTTAAGTTTAATCCAGCAGTTCCATTGTATTCATAAGTATATTCATTTCCGTAATCATCTGTATAATCATATTCCTTTTTATCATTCGCTTTAGTTACTATAGTACTATCTGTATTTAAACCATAATATATTCTAGGCTCACTTATAGATATTACATCATTTGCTGTTGCTTTTTGAATATATTCTATATTTCCTGTGCTATTAGTTGTTGTAGCTGAAGTAAATATTGCTCCATATCCATGAGTATATTCATATGTTTTATTACTATAGGTTCTACCTCCATTTACTATTTCACGTATAGACATATACGCTAAATGTTCATTATTATCAATTTTATATTTATATAAATTTGCACTTCTATATGTATAATGTCCTGTACTAGTTTGATTATCTTCTAAATAACTTAATACAGTATTTTCACTAATTATTGGTACATTATTAATTATTTGCTCATTGTTTTCAGTTTGCTGTTTGGTTATTGTTCCTGAATATTCAATTGCTTCTTCGTTTATATTTATTCCAAAAGCATTTTTTGTATTTTCTATATTATAAGCTATATATTGTTTTTCTTTATCTAATTCACTTGAATTAATAAAAATTATATTAAACATTATAATTACAATAAATAAACTCACTAAATATCCAGGTATTACAATTAAATCTTTTAATACCTTTTTTGTTTCTACTTTTTTCAAATGATGTATTGTTCTATATCCTGTAACAATTATCACTAAAGCAAAAATTCTATATCCCCATAATTTTATTGTTGCTTCAATAAATCCTGCACCTACTATTTCTACTCCATCTTGAATAGTTAAAAGTTTTTGAAATACAATATTTGTTGTATTTAGAAGAGTTATACCTGCTATTAATACTGAAATTATTATTATATTTCTTTCTAATTTTTTTATTAATTTACTTTTTATTAATGTTTCTTTATCTATACCATCAAAAAACATATTAAATACTGCAACATAGTATATCATCATATATACACTTAGTCCTATTACTATAAATATTGCATAATATATTAATTTTTCAACAAGAGGTTTTATAAACATATAAAATGATATATCAAAATTAAAAATAGGATCTGTTATTCCAAAAGTTGCATCACTTTTAAATAATATAATTTCAGATATTAACACATTCGCCACTATTATACTTACTATAGTAGCAATAACTAAAGATATAGATTTGTTAATTAATTTAGGCATTTCTTTTTTTTCTTGTTCAAAAAAAGGCTTTAGCCCCTTTTTTATTCCTCTATTTGTAAAATACATCAACACATATATTACAATAAAATTTATTCCCATTGTATAATATCTATATTTGAAATTTGTCCAAAATATATCCAAATAATTTTCGCCTAACTCTTTATACTCTAAATAACTGCCTTTAAAAGCAATATATGCTACAATAAAAAATACAATCAAAAATATAAGCACTAATATTGTTCGTATTTTATTTTTTTCTTTCATTTCAAATTTCATTCCTTTCTTATTGCTACTAGTCAGCATTGATTATATAGTCTTTTACTTTGTTGATAATACACGCATAGGTATGAAAAATGTCTTTATTTAAATAATTGCACGTACAAATTCATCAGAATTGAAAACTTCCATATCATCAATTTTTTCACCTACTCCTATAAATTTGATAGGTATTTTATTTTCTTGTACTATTCCTAATACAACACCACCTTTTGCTGTTCCATCTAATTTTGTCAATACAATACCAGTTATATCTGTTTCAGCCTTAAATGCATTTACTTGTGAAATAGCATTTTGTCCTGTTGTTCCATCTAATACTAATAGAACTTCCTTTGAAGCATTTGGCATTTCTTTAGTTATTACTCTATGAATTTTTCCTAGTTCGTCCATTAAGTATTTTTTATTATGTAATCTTCCTGCAGTATCACATATTAGTACATCTGCTTCAATTTCTTTAGCTTTTTGCATAGCTTCATATACAACAGAAGCAGGATCTGCTCCTTCTTTCATTTTTACTATTTCTGCTCCTGCTCTATTTACCCATACTTCTAATTGTTCTACAGCAGCTGCTCTAAATGTATCTGCAGCTGCAACAACAACTTTTTTTCCTTCTTTTGCTAGTTTATTTGCTATTTTTCCAATTGATGTTGTTTTTCCTACTCCATTTACTCCTACTACTAATATTATAGATGGTTTTGTATTTAATTTTAAATTTGTATCTGCTATATCTAATATATTTTTCATTTCTTCTCTTAATACTCTTTTTACTTCTTCTTCATCTTGTATTTTTTCTTTTTTCATTCTATCACGAAGTTTTTCTATAATTTTTACTGATGTATCCATTCCAACATCTGACATAATTAATACTTCTTCTAATTCGTCAAGAAACTCTTCATCAACTTTTCTAAAATTACTAAATACATTATTTATTTTTTCATCAAATGATGTTTTTGTTTTACTTAATCCCTGTTTTAATTTTTCAAAAAAGCCCATTTTTAATCTATCCTTTCTAATGCACAAGTTCTGTTACCATTTTTTCACAATATAACTTCATATTATTAATTTTAAACACTATCATTATTGCTTTTATTTATCATTTCATATATTAAATTCCATATATTTTCTTTTTCTCTATCTTTTTCCCAACACGCAACTCCTCCTAAATTATACTTGCTAATTAACTCTAATTTTGCTTTTATTGATTCTTCATCTTCTATCCACATTTTTTTAGTAGAACCCTTTTCATTATATTCTATATAATATTGTTTTAAATCATCATTCCATTGTTTTTCAACATTTTCTGGAATAGTTTCATCAATATCTTTCATATTAACTGCTTTACTTGTTAATTCTTCTCCCTTTTCTGTCCATAATCTTGTATAAAAAGGTACTCCTAATATTATCTTTTCTGAATTTATCTCCTCATTTTCAATAAATTTTTTTAAACTCGTTTCTACCCAATTATAACCTGCTGTCGTTCCTGCTTTATTACTAGATGTACCATACTCATCATATGCCATAAATATAATATAATCTGCTACATCTCCAATAACATTTCTATCAAAACATAATGACCATGTATCAGAACCATCTGGTGCTGTAACATCTACAGACGTTACCAACCCTATTTCCTTAATACGTGGAACTAACTCTATTATAAATTGAGAATACTTGTCTTTATCTTCTTTGTACATATTTTCAAAATCCACATTTATCCCGTCTAAATTATATTTTACACATACTTTTACTATATTTTCTATAATATCTTGTCTTAGATTATAATCATTTAAAATTTTTGATGTCATATCAATTTTTGAATTTGCATTTGAAACCATAGGCCATACTTTATATCCTTTACTATGTGCCCATTCTATATATTTTTCGCCCTCTGTTCCTACATTTTCTTGAAACTTTCCTTGCTCATCTATATAAAAGAATGATGGAGATATAACATTTATTCCTTGTATTTCTGTTCCTGTTCTTTCTGGTGCTTTAGCATATTCTGAATAATAATCCCAAACTAAATTTACTTTTTCTGCTATTTGCTTCTCTTCTTCCATATCTTCTCTAATTGTAACAAAATTTGTTAATTTATCTTTTTTTATATATCCTATTTTTCCATTCTCTGTTCTAATTTTTGACCATTTTTTATCTATATCAGATATATATATTACCCAACTTCCTTTTTCCAATTTATCTACTGTTTTAGATAATTGTGATGTTTTTGCTTTTATTGATGTTTTCTTTTTAACATATGCTTTTTCTTGCTTTCTATCTAATGAGTCTATTGTTACTATTGTATTATCAATGTTTTTTAATTCCATATCGTAAACATCTTGCATTTCTGATATAGGTATATATGTTGTATTATCTGTTGTAATTGTTGTAGCATATATGTGTTTTTTTGCACCATTTATAGTAATTGTATCGTCTTCTTTCTCTAATGCTGCAGTTTTTTTATTATATGTTGTTATTATTTTATTTGTTTCTTCATCTAAACTTATGTATTTATCAAAAAAATTTTTAATATCTTCTATAGATATATATGTTATATTATTTTCTATAACTAAATCATTTTTTAGTCGTGCAGTAACAT
Source organism: uncultured Clostridia bacterium (assembly GCA_947628835.1). Taxonomy (GTDB): domain Bacteria; phylum Bacillota; class Clostridia; order TANB77; family CAG-508; genus CAG-269. The sequence goes on from CANRBL010000014.1 coordinate 19,812, forward strand.
TATTATTATTAATTATTAGGTTTATTTTATCTGATATTTCATCATTTTTATAATTTTTTGCTATATTCAAAACTATTGTTACTATAATTAATAATATAAATATTATAATTATTCTTTTTACATTTTCTTTTTTTGATACATTTACTTTTTTAGATTTTTTGCTCATAACTTTTTTTACTTTTACCTTTCTTAGATTTTTCTAAACACACCTGCTACTTTTCCTAATATCTGACAATTGGGAACTATTATTGGCTCCATTGTATGATTTTCTGGTTGCAAACGAATATGGTCCTTTTCTTTGTAAAAAGTTTTCACTGTTGCTTCATCTTCAATTAAAGCTACAACTATTTCTCCATTTCTAGCATCATTTTGTTTTTTTACTAAAATATAATCTCCATCTAATATTCCTGCCTCTATCATACTTTCACCACTTACTGTTAACATGAAACTTTCAGAATTTCCTACAAAGTCTATTGGTATCGGAAATGTGTCTGTTACATTTTCTACAGCAAGTATTGGTTGTCCCGCTGTTATTTTACCTATTACTGGTACATCAACTAATTCTTTTTGAGTATAAAAATCTTTGCTTGATGTTCCTTTTACTTCTCCTGAACCACCTTTTAATAATTTTAATGTTCTTCCTTTTTTTCCTTCTTTTTTTATATAGCCTTTTTCTACTAATTTTGCTAAATATCCATGTACTGTTGCAGTTGATTTTAATCCAACTGCCTGACCTATCTCTCTTACTGATGGCGGATAACCATTTGTTAAAATTTGTTTTTCAATGAATTTTAGAATTGCTTTTTCTCTTTTATTTATTTCTCCTGTTTTTTTTCTCATAATTACCTCCATATTTTTTATTTTGTGTTATCATATCATATATTTATGCTAATGTCAAACAAAAGTTTTTATTTTTCCTATAATAGAACAAAAACGGACATTATTAACATTTTCACTATTTAGAACATTTTATATAACAAAAGGTATTACCTTTTATAAAGATAATACCCTTGTATAATCACTCTCACACATATTCAATACTAAGCTAATTTTTTCACTCATTACCTTATATTATAATATAATTTTTGTCAGATTTTGTTAAACTTATACAACCAAACTTTGTAACTAATAATGTATCTTCTATTCTAATACCAAATTTTTGTGGTATATATATACCTGGTTCATCTGTTATTATCATATTTTCTTTCATAATAAAATCATTTTTATAGCTAAAATATGGAAATTCATGTATTTCTAATCCTACTCCATGCCCTAAACTATGCACCATACAAAAATTATTTAATTTAAAATCATTTTCCACCATTTTTGTAATTAACTTTCCACTTGCTCCATCACGCACATCATCAATTGTCTGCATTTGATTTTTTAATACTAAATCATATACCGGTTTTACATATTCTGGAATACTGCCAACAAAAAATGTTCTTGTCATATCTGAACAGTATCCGTTATATTTACACCCCATATCAATTGTAATTATATCTTCTGGTTGTATTTGTCTATCTGTTGGAATTGCATGAGGCTTAGAAGTATTTTCTCCTGACGCTACAATTGTTTCAAATGATGTTCCTTCAGCATTTTCATTATAAAATTCATTTATTTTAGAAGCTATGTGCCTTTCTGTCATTCCTGGCTTTATATAATTTAAAATATATTCATAACATTTATCTGTTATTTCACATGCTGTAGAAACATTTTTTATTTCTTCTTCATCTTTTATCATTCTTTGTTTTTCTATTAAAAATTCTGTTTCTGCTAAATTGTTTATTCTAAATCTATGCATATATTCTTTATATTTAGCATATGTTACATATGTTTCTTCAAATCCAACGTTTTCACAAAACATAAAAAAGTTTTCACAATCATCTGGAGATACATCATTTATATCATATACAATTATTTCATCTGATATTGTCAAAATACTTTGTACATACTCCATATATCTGCCATCTGTTATATAGATATTTTCTTTTCTTGTTATAAGTAAAATTCCTTCTGCATTTATATTTGTTAAATATCTTATATTAATAGGATTAGATACTATCATTCCTTGCATATTTAAACTTGATAATTTATTTCGTAACCAACGTATTTTTTGATTCATAGATTTCCTCCATTCCAGCATATTTCAGAATTTAATATTTTTTTATTTTATAATATATTTGTATTTTTATCATATAATCCAAGTGTAAATATTTTCATCAATATAATTAATATCACATCAAATGGTATAAAAATTCCTATAAATGTTGCTATTGATATAAATGGTCCAAATGGTATATATTCATCTGCTTTCTTAATTTTTAATATTATTAAAAATATGCTTAATATGGCTCCAATTAAAAATGCAACTAATGAAATAATTATTATATTTGATACTCCAAAATACAGTCCTAAAGCTCCCATTAGTTTTACATCTCCTAATCCCATTGCCTCTTTGCCATATATTAAACCACCTAATAGTGTTATACTTAAAAAAATTCCTGCTCCTACTAACATTCCTAAGCACATATCTCTCGTTATTACTACATTTGATAGTCCATATAAAAATGCAAAAACAATTCCTACTTCAAACATTGTTAGGTTTAATCTATTTGGTATTATTTGTAATTTATAATCAATAACAATTACAGATAATAACATTGGTACCAATATTAAAAATTTTATTAAATCTAAATTTTCTATAAATGTTCTTGATATTCCAAATTTATAAAGTAATGCAACATATATTATAGATGTTAAAAACATTAAAATATAATTAGGTTTAAATACTTTTTTATATTCTTTAAATATTTCTAATGTAAATACCTTTTTATATTCTGGTAAACGCTTATTAATCCAATCTACTAACTGACCTACAAATAATCCTACTATAGCAAATAATAAATAATATCCTATATGTACATCATTGTAATACATTATTTTTCTCCTTCTTTTGTTTCTCTTTTCGATATTTATTTTTTATAAAATTCTCTATTGGTCTTTTAATTTCTGTTATCCATATATCTTTTTTTTCTATTGGTTCTACCAAAATAGTAAACATATTACATCTGTTTCCTCCCAAAATATCCGTAAAAATCTGATCTCCAACTACTGCAATATTTTTACTTTCTTGTTTAAGTTCATCTTTTACTTGCCAAAAACTTCTTTTTAATGGTTTTTTTGCAAAACATTTGTATGGTATTTCTAATTCTTGAGCAATTTTTTTTACTTTTTCTTCTTTATTTGAATTTGATAATATATATAATTTTATTCCTTCATTTTTTAAGTTATTAACCCATTTTATTGTTTCTTGATTTAAATTTTTATAATAATCGATTAATGTATTATCTAAATCTAAGATTAATGCTTTAATTTCATTTTTTTTTAAAAATTGCAAGTTTATGTCACTTACTTTATTAAATTCTTCTTTTGGATATAAAACCATATTTGCCTCCATTATATAAGTATTATATAATTAAAAAGATTTGATGTCAATGTGTATTTTAAGTTTATTTTTTATATACAAAAAAATAGCAATTTAATTTTGCTATTTTTCATATAAATTATATTTTTCCTTGACAATGTTTTCATTTAGTCATATACTTTAAAAATGAAGTAATTTAATTTTAAAAGGAGGCTATAAAATGAGCGATTTAATAGAAATTAGGTGGCATGGTAGAGGTGGTCAAGGTGCAAAAACAGCATCTTTATTATTAGCTGATGCTGCATTCAATACTGGAAAATATATTCAAGGATTTCCAGAATATGGACCAGAAAGAATGGGTGCCCCAATCACAGCATATAACCGTATAAGTAATGCCCCTATAACAATACACAGCAATATTTATGAACCTGATTATGTTGTAGTAGTTGACGACACATTATTAGAGTCTGTAAATGTAACTGATGGATTAAAAAGTACAGGAGCAATTATTATAAACACAACAAAACCTGTAGAATACTTAAAGAAAGTATTAAAAGGATACAGTGGAGATATCTACACAATAGATGCAAGAAAAGTTTCACAAGAAGCTTTAGGCAAATATTTTCCAAATACGCCTATGCTTGCCGCAATCGTAAAAGTTAGTGGTATTATGACTGATGAAGAACTACTTGAAGATATGAAAAATTCTTTTAAACATAAATTTGCAAAAAAACCAGAAGTTATAGAAGGTAATATGAAAGCTTTAGAATTAGCTTTAAAGCAAGTTCAAAAAATTTAGAAGGGAGATTTTATTATGGCAGAAATAAATAAAGATACACCTATAGATGAATTAACAATAGGTGGTAATATATATACAGCAGGAAATGCAAAGGAATTTAAAACTGGTGACTGGAGAAGTATAGCCCCTGTTTTCCATTCTGACAAATGTAGACAATGTGGTCTATGTTTTCCAGTATGTCCAGAAAATGCTATTCCTGTAGGAAAAGATATGGAAAGAAAAGATTTTAATTTTGATTATTGCAAAGGCTGTGGAATATGTGCTAAAGTATGTCCATTTGGTGCAATAACTATGAAAGAAGTTTAATTAAGAAAGGATGATATAAAATGAGTATAAGAGAACGTTTAAGTGGAAACGAAGCTGTTGCTATAGCAATGAAACAAATCAATCCAGATGTAGTCGCTGCATTTCCAATAACACCATCAACAGAAATACCACAATATTTTTCTACATTTGTAGCAAATGGTACTGTTGACACTGAATTCGTTGCGGTAGAAAGTGAACATAGTGCAATGAGTGCAACAATAGGAGCTGAAGCTGCTGGAGGAAGAGCAATGACAGCAACATCAGCAAATGGTTTATCTTTAATGTGGGAAATGATATACATTGCATCTAGCCTACGCCTTCCTATTGTAATGTCTTTAGTTAACAGAGCTGTATCAGGGCCATTAAATATACACAATGACCATTCAGATGCAATGGGTGTTAGAGATAGTGGTTGGATTATGCTATTTTCTGAAAATAATCAAGAAGCATATGATAATATGTTAATGGCACATAGAATTGCTGAACATAAAGATGTCTTACTACCTTTAATGGTATGTCAAGATGGATTTATAACATCACATTCTATAGAAAACATTGAACTTGTAGAAGATGATAAAGTAAAACAATTTGTTGGCACATATAAACCTGAACATTATTTATTAAATAAACAAGAACCAATGGCAATTGGACCTCTTGATTTACAAGCATTTTTATTTGAACATAAAGTTCAACAAGCAAATGCTATGAAAAATGCAAAAAAAGTTATTGAAGAAGTTGCAAAAGATTTTGAAAAAATGACTGGTAGAAAATACTCTTTCTTTGAAGAATATAAATTAGATGATGCAGAAATAGCTATTGTTTGTATGAATTCTACTGCTGGTACTACTAAAGCAGTTGTTGATAAATTACGCTTAAATGGAATAAAAGCAGGACTTTTAAAAGTAAGAGTATTTAGACCTTTCCCTGCTGAAGAAATAGCTAAAAGTTTATCTCACTTAAAAGCTGTAGCAGTTTTAGATAAATCTGATTCTCTAAATGCTGTTGGTGGTGCCTTATTTGAAGATGTTACATCTGCTATGTATGTAAACAATAAAAATGTACCTATGGTAAATTATGTTTATGGAATTGGTGGAAGAGATACAACAGAAAAACAAATAGAAAGTGTATATAACGATTTATCTGAAATTGTTTCAACAGGAAAAATAGATAATCCTTATAGATATTTGGGATTAAGAAAATAAATTTTACTACAAAGGTTTATGGGTACCTTTTAAAAACCTAAATATATTAATACAAGGAATGTGATTAAAAATGGCATATAATTTAAAAGAAATAGTAGCTACTAAGCCTTCAAGATTTACAGAAGGTCATAGAATGTGTGCTGGATGTGGTGCACCAGCTACTGCAAGAATGATTTTAAGAGCGTTAAAAGAAGACGACCATGCTGTTATTGCTTGTGCTACTGGTTGTATGGAAGTTTCTACTTTTATTTACCCATATACAGCGTGGACTGATTCTTTTATACATACTGCATTTGAGTGTGCTGCTGCTACCGAATCTGGTGTAGAGGCTGCATACAAAGTTTTAAAAAGAACAGGAAAATTACCTCAAGATGAACATACAAAATTTATTGCTTTTGGTGGTGATGGTGGAACTTACGATATAGGACTTCAAAGTTTATCTGGTGCTATGGAAAGAGGACACGATATGACTTATGTATGCTATGATAATGGTGCATATATGAATACAGGAATACAACGTTCTTCTGCTACTCCTAGGTTTGCAGATACAACAACATCTCCTGTTGGCAAAAATTCTTATGGTAAATTACAACCTAGAAAAGATTTAGCCAAAATAATGGTTGCCCATCATTTACCTTATGTTGCACAAACCATTGCAGTTAATAACTTTAAAGATTTATACGAAAAATCTGAAAAAGCAATTTATACAGAAGGAGCAACATTTTTAAATGTTTTATCTCCTTGTCCTAGAGGTTGGGGTTATCCTACCGATATGCTAATGCAATTAAACAAATTGGCAATTGATACTTGCTACTGGCCATTATACGAAGTTGAAAATGGAAAATATAAAATAACATATAAACCAGCAAAAAAATTACCTATTGAAGAGTTTTTAAAACCTCAAAAGCGCTTTAAACATATGTTTAATCCAGGTAATGAATGGATGATAAAAGAATTTCAAGATGAAGTTGATGCAAGATGGCAAGAATTATTAGACTTAGAAGAAATTACCAATAAATAATATTATTGTAATAGCTTTTATATAATAAGAAACTCCTTAAAACTATTTAGTTTTTAAACACAAAGTGAAAAAAATACATAATTTTGAAAAAAGCGCATTGAAAATTATTTGAACGAGCATTTTTGAAAAATTATGTATTTTTTTCACTTAAAATTACAAAATTAAAGTTTCATAGTGTCTCCTATTATATTATATATTTCATTTCAAAAAAGTTATACTTTTACATTCATTCTTTCATTAATATATTTTTCTAATATATCAACAGCAGACTCTATTCCAATTTTAGCAGTATCTATTGCAATTTCATAATTACATTTATCTCCCCAGGTTTGAGTAGTAAAATGTTTATAATATTCTGCTCTTTGTTTATCAATTTGTTTTATTTTTTTAATTGCCACATCTTTATCTAAATTTTCATATTTCATTTTTCTATTAATTTTAAAATCATTATCAGATGAATATATAAATAACTTTATAACATTATCTCTATCTTTTAATATATAATCTGAACATCTACCTATTATAACACATCTTTCATTTTCATATAATTCTTCAATAACTTTTGCCTGTTTTAAAAATAAGTTATCATCAGCACTAATTGGAGAAACCTCTCCATTTTTATTAAATACATAATTAGTTGCAAAACTATACCAAAAACTTGACTTTTGTTTTTCGTCAACTTTTTCTAACATTTTCATATCAATATTATAATTTTCTGATACTTTTGTTAAAAGTTCGTTATCATAACATTTTATATTTAATCTTTTAGCTAATTGCTCTCCTATGTACTTTCCTCCACTTCCAAATTCTCTTCCTATTGATATAACTAAATTTTCCTTTGTATTATCTACTATTTCTTGTTTTTCATCTAATACTTTAGGACTTTCATTTGCTAATTTTCTAATTTTATTACATTCCATTGAAACCAATATTAAAGTAACAATAAATGCACCTATATCTGAAATAGGACCTGCCCATAACATTGTATAAATATTACCTAACAATCCAAAAAGACATACACCTGGCACAAGTAATATTACATCTCTCATTAATGATAAAGTCATTGCCTTATATGGTTTATCAATAGATTGTAAGAATATACAACTTGCTTTTTGTATACAGCAGAATAATATTCCACCTAAATAAATTCTAAATGATAAACATGCATATTCCTGATAAAATTCTAAATTATTTGCATGTCCGCCAAACATACTTACTATAGCACTTGGAGCAAATTCAAATAATAAAGTAGATATAATACCTATAACAACATTTGCAATTACTATTAATTTATAGGTTTCTAATACTCTGCTGTATTTTTTAGCACCATAATTAAATCCTATTATAGGCTGACCACCTACAGCAACTCCTAAACTAAATGCCAATACTATTGCAAATATTTTAAATACTATTCCTAATGCTCCTCCGGCATCTGTTGCATTTTCTCCACCAATTGCTCCAACAACATTATTTGCAACAATTGTAATAATAGCAATAGATATTTGTGTAACAAAACTTGATATTCCTAATTTTAATAGTCTTGTTAATACATTTGATTGAATTGCAAAACTATCTTTAGTTAAATTCATTAATTTTGGTTTTCTAAAATAAATTGCACACAAAATCGCAGAAACTATTTGACCTGTAATAGTAGCTACGGCAGCTCCTTTTATTCCTAAATTAAAGCCAAATATAAGAACTGGATCTAAAATTAAATTTATTATAGCACCTACTATTGTTGAAACCATAGAATATCCTGGTGCACCACTTGCACGAATTATTGATGCCATTGCTTGAGAAAACATATAAAAAGGCGTACCACACAATATTATCATATAATACTGTCTTGTAAACTCTTTGCACCTTTCATCATATCCATTTATTCCTAATAAATTCAATATTGGATTTATTAATAAAAATCCCAAAACTATTAATATAATACTCGCTATTAATACTGCTACAATTGCATTACCAACACATTTATTACTTGTTTTTTCATCTTTTGAACCTAGTGAAATACTAAATAATGCTGCACAACCATCTCCTATTAACTGTGCCAATGCTAATGATACAACTGTAAATGGAAATACTATTGTTGTTGCCATTATTCCTGATGTTCCTGCTGTACTATTTCCTATAAATATTTGGTCTACAATATTGTACAATGCACTAACTAGCATTGCTAATATACATGGAATTGAAAATTTAAGTAATAATTTTTTTACTGGTGTATTTGTTAAATAAAAATTTTCATTATTTTCGTTCATTAAATTTCTCCTTTCAAAAAAAATAAGGTGTAGAATCTTTGCGAATTCTACGCCTTTTAAGCTGCCGCGACATTAAGTATTATATAAATTTTAAAAAAATTTGTCAAGAATGAAAAAAAATTTTTTATATACCTAATTCTCTTGTATATGAATTTTCATTTATTCTCATATTTAAAAACAATTGTTTACTATTTACTATATCTTTACTAATTTCAAATTTACATTTAAAACCATCTTTTTCCGTTGTAGTCCCCATATCAGTTGTATTATATACATTTCCATCATTATCAGTTATATTAATCAATTCATTTTGTCTTTTTCTCCACTCTTCTGATTTCATATCTCTACCTGTTAATATTATATCTTCCAAATTTTTTATAGTACCCTCTACAACCAATCCTGTTTCTGTAACATTTATTTTATTAATAACAACATCTGGTATTTCTTCACTTAATTTCATTTGTATACTCTCTCTATTATAAAATTTTTCTGGAACATCAATCTCAAAAATCCACTCTGCATCAGAAACTGAAAAATCTTCTAACACATCATATTTAGGTTTATCTCCAGTTACATCTAAATTTGTCATAGAATATCCTAAATCAAAAATTCTTATATATATTTTTTTACTTTTTGGAAATCCTTTACTTGACCTAAAATTAAAACTAGAAATTATATTTCCATTTACAGCACTTATATTTCCAGAACTACTTGAATCTTTACATTGTACAGCATATATATCTTTTTTATTATATTTTACACCTATATCTTCATATAAATATATTGTATAATTATCTTTTTTTTCATTTTTTCCTAAATGCATTCTAGTTGAAATTCCATATACATTCTTTTCATCATCATATACAGCATAACCAAAATCAAATGTTGTAGAATTAATTTTTTTATCTTCATCAAAAACAAAATTTATGTTTGCACCAAAATAATCATCTGTTATTAAAAGTGAATCCACTTTACACTTTATTCCATCTTGCTCTACATACTCCATTTCAACTTCTTCATTGTATCCAGATTCTACAGCTTCTTTTAAAATTCCGCTTCCATATTTATAATCTCTATTTTGATATTCCTTAAATTCTATATTCCATTGAATTTTTGCATAAATTTGTGAAGATACCGTTCCTACAAATATTACTACTAATAATATAACAGCAACATTTAATACTTTTCTCATATTAATCACTCCCTTCCTTCTTAAAAGAACATTTTTAAAATTAATATCTTTGTTATGAATTTCTTGTTCAACATATTCTTTCATTATTTTATTAATCACCTTTATCACTCTCCTCTCCTAAATATTTTTTCAGTTCTTTTAGTGTTCTATATATTCTATTTTTTGAATTTGACTCACTAATATTTAATTCTGTAGAAAGTTCTGAAATTTTTAATCCTAAAACAAAATATAAATAAAACACTTTTACTGTTAGTAAATCCTTATTACTTATGTATAACCAAACTTTGTTTACATTTTCTTTTGTTATAATGTTTTGTTCTAAATCAAAAGAATCTGCCACCTCTATTTCTTTTTCCTCCTCATTATCATAATAGTATGAAACAATATTATCCTTTTTCTTTTTATAATAATGTCTTTTAATTATATTATTTGCAATTCCTAAAATATAATTTTCAATATTTTCATAATTTGGTATTTTCTTCTTTGATAGTATTTTTAACAATTCTATATATGTATCTTGTAGAATATCATTTACATCTTCTATATTATTACATTTTATAATAATAAATCTTAAAGTTCGATTATATGTTTCATTATATATTCTTTCAAATTGTTCTTTAAATACATATGTACTCATTCTTTTGTTCCTCCTTACTATATAATCACTTTTTTTTACAAAAAAGTTTCAATTTTCACATAATTACCACATATAGAACAAATCGGAAGGTCTTAATATTTCTCTAATTTTTGAAATAAAATATATATTTTTGAAAAAAGCGCATTGAAAATAATTAAGCTAGAAATTCTTAAAAATTTTATGGAAAGAGTTCACGTAGCGAAGCGAAGTGGAAGGGTGCCATAAAATTTTTTTAGAATTTCTGTGAAAATTATTTGAACGAGCATTTTTGAAAAAATCATAACCACCCGTGAACGGGTGGTTTGCTCTGTCCCTAGAAGGGACTTTACTTGCTTACCGCCTAAAGGCGGT
>CANRBL010000015.1 GCA_947628835.1 uncultured Clostridia bacterium
CCTGACCCACTTACGCAATCAAAGATTGCTTGTGGGTGCCCCAGAACCTTGTTACTTTCGTAATAATAATCTCCATGTCTTATATATTCTATTCCTGTTTTTTCATCAACAAATCTTTCTTTTAATTCTTTTTTCTCCATAATTTTTTATTCTCCTCTCAATTTTAATTTTTATTATAAAATCAAAAAAGATGAAATTGTTATTATTTTTTACAATTCATCTTTTAAATATTTGAAAATTTATGATTTTTACTAAATTGTTTCTAGGAGGAAACCATTGTAATTACTACATTTTAATTTTTCGTCATAAGAGAATATAGTTGTTACTACTAATGCTATTAATGTTATTCCTTTTTTATTTTTTATCATTTTTTCACTTCCTCCAATTCTTTATTTTTACTATCTTTATATAATTTATTATTCTGTATTTTTTTCACACCAAAAGCATAAGTATTAACTTGTGTCAAAAATTGACACAGTTTCACTCCTACTGTATATATTATTTAATTTTATCTTTTTTTTATTTAATAAACATAATGTGTGTGTGTGTGTGTACAGTCTCAAGGCTTATAGCTATTTTCTTTTTCATTTTTTCTTCCTTTCCTGTTTTTTTATTATATTCTATTAATAATTTATATTAGTTTTATCTATTTGTCAAGCATTTATTTTACATAATATATGTACTTTTATGTTTGTGTTACATGATAATGGTTTTATATAGATAAATTACTAGAAGCATTGAAATATAAGAATTTGAATGAAATGACGAATGCGACTGGAAAAGCATTATAAATTCTTAAAATAAATTCATGGAGGAACCCAAAACTTTTTGGGAGGTGCCATGAATTTATTTTTAGAATTTATTTGCGTATGGAAGGAAGCTGAGGAATGAAATGAAAATCTTATATTTCAATGCTTTCTAAAAAAAATATATACTATTATTTAGTAATATTATTTTATTTTTTCTTCACAAAATCAGATATTTGTATTATAATACAGATAGAAAATCAATTAGAGAGGTAATTAATTTGAATACAAAACTTATTGCAAAAAATCCAACTGCATATCACAACTATAATATTGAAAACACGTTAGAGGCAGGAATTGTACTTTCTGGTACAGAAATAAAATCTATAAGAAATAATAAAGTAAATATGAAAGATTGTTATGCAAATATAAAAAATGGAGAATGCTTTGTATATGGTCTTCATATTAGCCCTTATGAGCAAGGTAATATTTTCAATAAAAACCCATTACGAACTAGAAAATTATTATTAAATCGACGTGAATTAAATAAATTAATTGGAATGATTACACAAAAAGGATATAGCCTAATTCCAATTAGTCTTTATTTTAAAGGTAACTTTGTTAAACTTGAACTTGGTGTTGGTAAAGGAAAAAAACTATATGACAAAAGGCAAGATTTAGCCAAAAAAGAAGCAAATATGAAAATTATGAAAGCATTGAAAGAAAACAATAAATGATAAATGAAACAAAATTTGTGTGCAACATATTTAATGTAATAGCAAACTATTCTTAAAAATCTGCCACAACTAGTGGCAGATTTTTCAACTCTTATATCCATAAACAGTTTTTCCAAATTTAATTTCATTAAACTTTTTTTGTATTTCCATAATAGGAATTGGAAGAATAGAAATTAATATTGTATAAATCCATTGAGTTGCATTAAGTGGAACTAATTTAAATATATTAGCCAATGCAGGAACAATAACAACTATAATTTGTATAAAGCCTCCCATTAAAAAACTTCCTATTAAATATTTATTTTCCATAATTCCTACTTTAAATATCGATTCCTCACTTTTTATATTAAAACTATGAACTAATTCTAATAAACCAATTGCCACAAAAGCCATTGTTCTCCCTACTTCTAATCCGTATAAATTATTTCCTAAGCTAAATGCACACAATGTAAGCATACCTATCATTATACCCTCAAATATAATCTTGCTCCACAATCCATCTGAAAATATTCCCTTTCTCACATTTCTTGGCTTTCTTTCCATTATATTTTTTTCTGGTGGCTCCAATCCTATAGCTATTGCTGGAAAGGAATCTGTAACTAAGTTAATCCATAATAACTGTATTGCAAGTAATGGAGATTTTATACCTAATAAAATACCCATAAATATTGTTACTATTTCTCCTATATTTGTAGAAATTAAAAAATGTATTGCTTTTTTTATATTATCATAAATATTTCTTCCTTGTTTTACTGCTTCTACAATTGTAACAAAATTATCATCTGTTAATATCATATCAGAAGCATTTTTCGCTACATCTGTTCCATTTTTTCCCATTGCAACTCCTATATCTGCAATTTTTAATGCAGGACTATCATTTACGCCATCTCCTGTCATTGCTACAACTGCTCCTGTTTTTTGCCATGCTTTCACTATTCTTACTTTATGTTCTGGAGTAACTCTTGCAAATACAGAATATTGTTTTATTGTTTCTTCTAATTCTTTTTCAGATATTCTGTCAAGTTCTGCCCCAGTTATAGCTTTATCTCCCATTTTTAATATTTCTAATTCTTTAGCTATTGCTTTTGCTGTTGCAATATGGTCGCCTGTAATCATAACTGTTTTTATGCCCGCTCTTCTGCAAGTTCTTACAGCTTCTTTTACACCTTCTCTTGGTGGATCTATCATTCCTATTAACCCAACAAATATTAAATTATTTTCAATTGTTTGTGTATCAATTTTATTTGGCAACTTTTCCATTGTAGAACAACTTACTGCTATAACTCTTAATGCATTATTTGCCATTTTTATATTATTTTTCTTTATTTTTTCTTTTTCTAATTCTGTTAAATTTAATACTTTCCCATTTTTATAAATTCTTGTACATTTATTAAGAAGCACATCTGGAGCACCTTTAGTTATAGTTAAGAATTGATTTCCTACTTTATGCATTGTTGTCATCATTTTTCTATTTGAATCAAATGGTATTTCATTTATACGTTTCATTGTACTATATAGAGCATTTTTATCTTTTCCCCTGCTTATTGCTTCATTTACAATTGCAACCTCTGTTGCTTCTCCAGAAACATTTACTTTATTATTTTTATATACTACCTCACAGTCTGTACACATAGTAGCCAATTCTACGGTTACATCTTCATCTTCACTTTCAATTTCTATTACTTTCATCTTATTTTGTGTTAACGTTCCTGTTTTATCTGAACATATAACACTACTACTTCCTAGTGTTTCAACAGCAGGTAATTTCCTTATTATACTATTTTTCTTTGCCATTTTTGTAACACCTATTGAAAGCATAATTGTAACTATTGCAGGCAACCCTTCAGGTATTGCTGCTACTGCTAATCCAACAGATGTCATAAACATTTCTATTGGTTCAATTCTTTTAAATAAACCTATTAAAAATATTATTAAACATATTGATAAACACGCTATTCCTAAAGTTTTTCCAACTTCTCCTAATTTTTTCTGTATTGGAGTTTCTGGTGCTTCATCTTGTATTATCATATTGGCAATTTGTCCTACTTTTGTTTGCATTCCTGTTTCTGTTACTATTGCTTTTCCATGCCCATTTACTGCAATCGTCGCCATAAATGCCATATTTGACATATCTCCTATTGCTACATCTTTTTCTAATATTTTATTTGCATCTTTTAATACTGCTTCTGTTTCTCCTGTTAAACTTGATTCTTCTATTTTTAAATTATAACTTTCTATTAACCTACAATCTGCTGGAACATAGTTTCCCGCTTCTAATATAATTATATCTCCTGGAACTAATTCTTCTGCATTTATTTGAATTGTAGTTCTATTTCTCATAACTTTAGCTATTTGTGGTGTCATTTTTTTTAACGCTTCAATTGACTTTTCTGCTTTTTCTTCTTGTACTAACCCCATAATACTATTTAATATTACTATTGCAATAATAATTATAGAATCAAAATAGTCATTTTCTCCTTGCATATATGATACCACTGCTGATATAATGGAAGCTATTATTAATATTATTATCATAAAATCATTAAATTGCTTTATAAACCTTATTATTATATTTTCTTTTGGCTTGTCTTTTAATTTGTTTATTCCATATTTTTGTTTTCTTTTTTCAACCTCTTCTTTTGTTAAGCCTCTGTCTTTGTCCACTTTTAATTTTCTTAATACTTCACTTATCTTATTTGTATGCCACATAATATCCTCTCCTTTGTATTTATTTAATACAATATATGTGACAAGCTATTTAATTATTACATTTTAATTACTTTTAACGGAAACCTCCTCCGGCCTCCGCCTCCTCCGAAGGAACCGCCTCCGCCTCCTCCAGACGAGAATCCACCTCCACCGCTAGAATAATCTGATGCTGCTCTTATTTGCTCATCTCTTTCAGCATTTATGGCAGATGATATTGCACTTTGGCTACAATAATGTATAAATAATATATCATCATATGAATTGAAATGCGAAGTTTCTATCATTTCGGGATATAAGTCTTTAAACTCTTTTGATACCTGCTTAGCAATTCCTATTAATTGAGCATATATTAAATAATCTTCAAATAAAGTAACCTCTATTGCTTCTCTTTCTTTTATTAATGTGTATTCTAATAAGTATCTTTTCAATCCTGCAATTTTTAATGCTTCATCTTTTAATTCAGGTGTTGCCAAATACAAATATTTATTAAATATACCTAATACTGTTTTTTGCTTCTTTATTATTAAATCTTCTTGTACTAATTGTTCTTTTGCTTGTTTTAAAACACTATCAAACCAATTTAATATTCTATAATATCTACCAGAACACCACTTTTCAAATTCCTTTTTTTCTAAAATTCCATCTCCACTTGCCTGATATAACATATTATATAATTCAAGTTCTTTTTGATTTTCAAATTCACTAACTTGTTTATCTAATACAATTGCTGTTTCTTCTTTTTTTATTATATGACCTCTTAGTACATTTTTTGTTGTTACTCTTCCTTCTTTCATCCATTTTAAAATTATTGCACCCAATAAATCTGTCTTTTTATTCATAATATCGTAATTGTATGCTATAAAATATGCTTTAAATATATCCCCATTAAACGGAATATCTCTATAATAGTCTACTTTCTTTGGTATTTTTTTACCATCTTTTCCAAAATATAGGGCATTCTTATTTCTATTTTTACTCATCATTCTTCCATTTATAACCATTATAATTATTGGAAAAGCAATAACAGAAATAACATCAAATACAGCACTTAATTTTTCTGTTATACTTTGTTGTTGTTTGTCTTCCTTATATTTTTCTGCTCCATCTTCTGCCATCGCAAAATAATGACTAAAATCATAATTTAATTTATTATCTATATTAAATGTTCCAAGTGGAAACTTCGCTAATAATGTCATATATTCACTTGAATTTAAAGTTCCATTTGACGCCATATATATTGCACCATTACTTACATAGCATAATCCTCCATATTTGCCATATCCCCATACATCAATTGTATCTTCTATATATGAATCTGTATGAATTTTTATTTGCATATCCCCTATTACATTGGAAAACTCATATGGCATTAATGTCCAATATATCATCTGTGAATCTGTTAATTCTGAAACAAAATTCGATATGTTATATTTTACTGTATATATATGTGAACCATAATTACTTATTCCCCAACATAATTCAACTCCATTAACTATTTTATTAATTCCACATTTATATGCTTTAGTTTCCATTGACACTGATGTATTCCACGTATTTAGTGTTGCATATGTTTTGGTTTCATCTAATACAGTTAAATTCGTAATTTGTGAATTTCCTAAATTATAGTATGGATGATAAGCTTCTGTCCCTTCATTTACATAGCAATCCCATATTTCTGTTACTTGTGCATTACCGTAATCATCTACATATATATCCATTGATATTTTATTTATTGAATTTGCTTCTACGTTATGGCTAAAACCTAACACTATTAGATTAAATGCAAAAATTAATATTATTTTTATTACTTTGTTTCTCATTTTAATTTTATTCCTTCCTTAGACATTAATCAACCATTTAATATCTGTTTATATATTTCGTAATCTCTTAATATTTTTCTAACATAATTATTTGTTTCTTTATATGGTATATTCTCTAAATCACTACCATCTTCTTTTATAATTCCATTATTTATCCAATTATCTACATTTCCACTTCCTGCATTATATGCTGCAAGTGCTACTCCTAAACTTTCATATTTGCCAATTAAACTTGAGATATATTTTGTTCCTAAATTTATATTTATTTCAGCATTTAATAAATCTTCACTTTCTAATTGAACATTTAATTTATTAGCAATTTCCTCTGCTGTAGATGGAATTAATTGCATTAACCCAACTGCATCTTTATTAGATTTTGCACTTTCATTAAAATTACTTTCTGCTTTAATTATTGCATAAATTATTTCTTTTTCAACACCATATTCCTCAGCATAACTTTCTATATAGTTTGCATATGTTGTTGGATACATTTGTTTTATTATAACTTGTTTAAATTTTGTGTTAAATAATATAGTTGATATTATTAACCAAATTATTATTATATAAAATTTAGCTTTTGTTTTATTTATTATTGCAATCACGAATTTCTCCTATCTTATTTAGCTTCATACCAATTTTTAGCTTCTGATATTTCAACTTTTAATGGTACTTTAAAAGTTGTAACATTTTCCATACAATTTTGTATGATTTCTTTTACTTCTTCTTTATTTTCTATATTAGTTTCTACTAATAATTCATCATGTACTTGTAATACTATTTTTGCATCTAATTGTCTTTTTTTCAACTCTTTATATACATTTATCATAGCAATTTTCATAATATCTGCTGCTGTTCCTTGTATAGGTGTATTCATTGCTGCTCTTTCTCCAAATTGCCTTACTGTATAATTATTAGATTGTAATTCTTGAATATATCTTCTTCTATTAAATAATGTCTCAACATATCCTTGTTTTTTAGCTAGTTCAATTATATCATTCATAAATTTTTTTATTCCTGAATATTTATCTAAATATTGTTCTATGTATTGTTTTGCTTCTTTTCTTGAACAGCCTAATTGTTCTGCCAAACCAAAATCACTAATTCCATAAACTATACCAAAATTTACAGCTTTTGCGTGTGTCCTTTGTTCTTTTGTTACTTCATCTATTGGTGTTTCAAAAACCTTTGAAGCAACTTGTTTGTGTATATCCTCTTCATTATTAAAGGCTATAATCATATTTTCATCATTTGATATATGTGCTAAAACTCTTAATTCTATCTGCGAATAATCTGCATCTATATATACTTTACCATCTGCTGGTTTAAATGTTTTTCTCAATTGCTTACCTAATTCCATTCTTGTTGGTATATTTTGAAGATTTGGATCTGTTGAGCTTATTCTTCCTGTTGCAGTAATAGTTTGGTGAAAAAATGAATGTATTCTATGTGTTTTTGGATTTATATATGGTTTTAATCCTTCAACAAATGTTGTACTTAATTTTGCTACTTGCCTATATTCTAAGATTTTTTCTATTATAGGATGTTCTCCTTTAAGTTTTTCTAATACTTCTACATTTGTGGAATATCCACTTTTTGTTTTTTTATACACAGGCAATTTTAACTTTGTGAATAATATCTCTCCTAATTGTTTTGGAGAATTTATATTAAATTCTTCTCCTGCTAAATCGTGTATCTCTTGTGTAAGATTTTCTGTTTTTCTACTTACTTCTTCTCCATATTGCTCTAATTCATTTACATCTATATACATTCCATTCCATTGCATATCTGATAAGACTTCTAATACTGGCATATCTATATCATTAAATAATTCTAATGCATTAATTTCTTGCAATTTTTTTGTTAAAATTTGAGTTAATTTTCCTATTGCATATGCATATAGGGTTTGTTTGTATTTTTCTATTTCACCATTTTCTTCATTTGAATTAAATAAATTCAACTGTTCTTGTTTTTGAGTATCTGCAACTCCATATTGCTTTAAATATTCATTGACATCTATATTTAAATATTCTAAACACAATTTATCTATAGGATATTTTCCTTCTGTTGGATTTAATATATATGCTGCAACAGTTACATCATATTTCATATTTTCTGGTGTTATATTTTGCTGTTTTAAACATATATATGTATAGTTCATTTCATAACCATATTTTTCAATTTGATTGTCTTCAAAAATATCTTTTATGAATTTTTCAAAATTCTTTTCTTTCTTTGTTATATAATATACTTCATTTTCTTTTTCATTATATATCGATATTGCATTTATACTTTGTTTTAAAATTTTCGTTTCATCTTGTATTTCTTCTAAGCCTAAAAAGTATATTATCTTTTTTTCTTTTTTTACTAATTTACTTACTTCTTCTGTAGTTTTATTTTCTATTATTTTAAATGTATCTTTTTCTTCTTGTTTTGTTTCATCTTCTTCTGACTTTAAATTAAATCTTTCTATATATTTATTAAAGTTTAATTTTTTAAATATTTCTAGTACTTTTTCTTTATCCCATTCTTCAACTTTTAAATTTTCCAAATTATCATCAATTGGAACTTTTACATTAATCTCCCCCAGCGTTCTTGATAAATATGCTAATTCTTTATTTGCTATTATATTTTCTCTTTGTTTTCCCTTTAAATCATCTTTTTCATCTTCTATTGCTTTATATAATTTGTCTATTGTTTTATACTTTTTTATTATATTTAATGCTGTCTTTTCTCCAATTCCTGGTACTCCTGGTATATTATCTGAAGTATCTCCTTGCAGTCCTTTTACTTCTATTAACTGTTTTGGCTCTATACCATATTCTTCTAATACTTTTTGCTTATTGTAATCTTCTTCCTCTGTTTTTCCTACTTTTGTTCTTGGTATTCTTATTGTAATTTTATCACTTGCTAGCTGGAATGTATCTCTATCTCCAGATAATATGGTTACATCTAATCCTTGCTTTTCTCCATATTTTGCAAGTGTTCCTAATATATCATCTCCTTCGTATCCTTCTTTTTCAACAATATCAATATTCATTGCTCTTAATATATCTTTTATTATAGGCATCTGTGTGGCTAATTCATTAGGCATTCCCTTTCTGGTTGCTTTATATTCTTTATATATTTCATGTCTTTTGGTTGGTCCTTTTAAATCAAATGCTACTGCCATATATTCTGGATTTAAATCATCTATTATTTTAAACATTATTGCTAAAAATCCATATACAGCATTTGTATAAGTTCCATCAGATGTCATTAATGTTTTACTTCCCATAATACCATAAAATGCTCTATTCATTATGCTATTTCCATCAATTAAAACTAATCTTTTCATTTATCTTTAACTCCTCCCTTTGCTAACATTTGTACAGAAAATTCCTACGAAATTTTTGCACACCAACATGGGCGTGGGCTTTGCAATATGTTTAAATATCTAACATTAATTAAATCCCACTGTTGTTCTATAACTATTTATATGGTTACTTGCCTTTATAAAACTTTAAATAGTAATTATCTCCTTCACGTTTTTTTAATTTGTTTTGTAACAATTTACAAACATTCCATATTAACATTAAAGCAATAATTGATAATATAAAATATTTATCATATTTATAATGTTCTGAATAAACCATATATACACTATTTGCAATTTCTGATATTGATGTTAATGCTAATATATTCTTGATTGTATATGATTTTTGCCACATTATTGTTGCAAATAACCACACTAAATACCATTGTTGAAATGTAGTTAATGTTATTAAAAATAATATTATTGCCTTATTATATTTTTTCATTATTTTAGATAATTTTATATTTTTTTCTGTTATTATATCTATTACAAATTTTAAATAATACATTATAAATGCTAATGTTAATATATTTTTTATTCTTGTCATTACCGTTTTATCTTCTTGCAATATTACAGAATATATTGATTTACAATATTTGTCAGTTTGTGCTAATACAGCAGTTAATACAGAAAAATCTCTAAAATATAATATATATTCTGCTATAATGAATAATAAAAAGATTATTCCATATTGAAAACATCTTAAAAATCTTATACTTAATTTTTTTTCATTTCTAAAATGATATATTATTACAACTGGTAATAATAATATTGTAAAATATTTTATTCCTGTTCCTAGTGCTAAAAATAAAAGACTTTTTATTATTTTTTTCTTTTTTAGATAATATATTGTTAATAATATAAAGAATACTACTATTATATCATTATGTACATTTCCTATAAATTCTAATAATATAAATGGATTTAGTCCATATATTAATACAAATTTTTTCTTTTTTATTAATTTATATATAAAATGACAATTGGCTATGTGTATTATTAAATTTATTATTTTAAATATTATTAAACTTATATTTACATTTTTTATCGAAATTAATGTGCATATTTTAAAAATAAGCTGTGCTATTGGCCCATATACAACAGTTGTGTCTGACCAATAGCCAATTTTTCCTTGCTCTAAAATTGTATCTTTTATATTATTATTTTCTATATTTTGATTACAATATTCCTTTATGGTTATATAATATGGATTTTGATTATATCTGGAATCTAGCTCTCCAACTCCCATATAATAGAATATATCTGAACTTGTCCATGGTAACATTATTATGAATATTGCACTTATTATAATGATATATCTTATTAGATGTTTTTCACTTTCAAATTTTTGCTTTATCATTTTTAAATATATTACTAACATTGCTATAAATATCATTAAATATATTGTTGTTGATATGCTTTTATTTATTTCTTTATTTATGAAAAAGTTGTAGTATATGTTAAATCCTTCTACTGTCATATTTTTCATTAAATAATTTATTGACGGTACTACAAATAATATACTTAATATTGCATATATTATTTTTATAGTTTTATTTTTCATTCTTTTACCTTTCGTTTACATTTTCTTTTATTTTTTCTTTTATCCAACCAGATACATTAGGTATTATTTCTCCTTGATATTCCTTTTCTTTCATATCATTTTGAAAATTAACTGTTCTATATTTTTTCATCATTTTTATCATATCATATGTTATTAGATTTTTGTCATCTATTATTCCACTATCTATTAATATTTTTAGTTCATCTAATGTTGCACTTTTCATATTATCTGGAGAGTGTATTATATTCATATCATTTATTCTATAACTTCCTAATTGATTCATTATTCTTGGACTTGATGCCTCGCCTGTTTGAGATAAAAAACGAATATACTCTTTCCTATCTCCATAATTTGTAACAAGCCCTATATTATTATTAATATATTTTTTTCTAATTTCCATCTTGGTATTAAATACAGATTGCGCTAATTCTTCATATGTATATCTATTATCAGCAACTAAAATTAAAACTGTTTCATTACCAAATATTTCTTTTAATGCATATAAATATGAATTAATTGCTTTTGAAAATTTCTCTCCTTTCTGCTCATAATGTTTATGATATAATTTTTTTATTATTTTTTCAAAATCATTTACTGCATAATATTTTATTCTTTGATATTTTGTTTCAATATTTTCACATATTTCATCTAAATATCTTATACCATCTGGCTTTACTAAAAAATAACTGTAATTCATCTACGTCCTCCATTATATTTACTGATTTGACATTTCATTTGCCATTTTACAAAAGTATTCTTCTACTTCTTCTACAGTTGTTTCTTCTGAAATTGGCATTCTTATAAATACCGCTCTTCTTGGATATTTATTATTATATACCATTCTAAATGATTTTTCATCAAATCTTTTTTTATATTCATCATATTCTTCTTGTTTAGGATAAATTGCATAATACATTGAATATACAATCCATATACATTTTTCTCCATATTTATTTAACATTTCAAATATTTTTTCTTTGTTTTCATTTGACAAAACATCATAATTTATCATTATCCATGCATATCCTCTTCCTGCACTTAAAAAATTAGGCGAAAAATAATGAATTTTATTGTCTATTTTTAAATCTTCTTTTTCTACTCTTTTTCCCTTTTTTGGTAAATTTTTTTTGTTTGCACTACTCATATTAGTTTCTATATTTTTACTTTTGTAAATTTTACATGCTTTTCTTAGTGGTAACTCAATTATTTTATCTATAATTTCTTCTGCACTTTCGTCTCCTATTAAATTTTTTCCAACTTTTCCTATTGGCTTTATTTCTTTTATTAACATATATACTCTCCCTCTCTCATATATTACTTAATTTAACTTTAATTATTTTTTAAATCTTCTGCTTTATACACATTATATCCTTCATATTTATAACTTGCATCAATCCCTTTCATATAAACATCTCTATCATTTATTTTATCTGTTAATGCATTTTGTAATAAAATTTTTATTTCTATATTTTTTATTGGACTTCTTTCCATTGCAAGTAGATAATCTTCTTTATCTACTTTACTCCAATCTATAACTTTACCAATTTCTTTTTTTAAAATCATATCAAGCCAAATTCTTGTACTTCTTCCATTTCCTTCTCTAAATGGATGAGCTATATTCATCTCAATATATTTTTCTATAATTTCCTCAAAACTTGATTGTGGCATTTTATCTATTTTTTTTAAAGCATCTTCTAAATACATTACTGAAGCAAATCTAAAGTTACCTTTAGAAATATTTTCTTTTCTTATTTTTCCCGCAAATTCATATACATCTTCAAATAAACTTTTGTGAATTTGAGATAATCCTTGAAAAGTTCCTACTTCAAACTTTTCTAATTTTCCATTTTCAAATAATTCTATTGCTTTTAATTTTGTTATTCGCTCTTCCTCTTTTGCAAGTTCTATTTCATTATCTAAACCTAATTTATTTTTTAATAGCATACATTTTTCTCCTTCACAAAATATTTTATTTTTTCTAATTGTAATCATTTTTCTTGTTTTATATTGTTTCTAATAATTTTTCATAGTTAATTTTTAGTATTATTTCATATCTTAATTTTAATATTTTCTTATAAAATTCTTTTCTAATATTAGATATAAATGGTGTTTCATCGATAATTGTATTAATCTTTTTTAAGTCTATTTTAGGAAATAATTTTAAAAGTGCTTTGTTGCAATCTTCATTTTTTAAACTACTGATATATTCAAAATAATTAATCTTTTTATCATTTATTTTTAAACTAGATGTTGGAAAAATATATACTCTTGCTTCCATTTCTTCATCATTATTTATAATTTCTTTAATCATTTCATCTGTTAATTGTGGATACAAACAAGATGCACAATCATATATAGGAGCAATTTCAATCTTTTTCAAATTTTCATTTATTAAAAATCCCCAATTTCCATTATGCCTATCAAAGTTTCCAACAAAACTATCGGCTATAAACATTTGCCAAAAAAATTCTTTCAATTTATTAGTGTCATATATTACTTGATTTTCTATTGTTTCCAATACTTCATTTAATTCTGTACCATATCCATTTTTTGAGGTTTCAATTTGACTATTTTTTAGTTCTGCAAATTGTTTCAAAACATTTCCATTTGATGTAAAATCTTTACATGCTACTACAATTTTTTCGTTACCATTTATATTATATGTACCCAATATAGTATACTGAGTATTTAAACCTAAAGTTTTAAAAATATTACATACTATATATTCAGAAATACAACTATTAGAGTATCCATGTTCTGATATTCCTTCATTTATATTCGGAAATTTTAACATATAATTTTCATTGTTATATACAATACATATCTTTCCGCCATTTTTTCCACCATAATATTTATAGTTATTAATTTCGCAATTCGTAAAATCTACCATTTTACTCCTCCATTCTAACATATTTCTTAAATAGATAATCACATTGCTCTTCTGTTATATCTCCATCTATAAAAGCACTATTTATTGAGCCTTGTAATTCATTTATTAAACAATCCAAATAAGAAACATTATTTTTCATTCCTTCTTTTAATTTTTCTAAATCTTCTTCTAAATATTTTGGTAAACATTTTTCTAAAATTTTATTTCTATTATTTTTTTTCCATTCTTCTAATATATATTTCTTGTTTCCTAACCTTTCTGATGATAAATATAATTTCATGATAACCTCCAATAATTACACTTTTCGTGTCAATAAATTACTGTCTACACCTAATATTTAAAATCCTCAAATTGTCTTTCTTTCTAATTTTAAATATATTTCCTAATAAAATATTTCTTTTTTTCATATACCAGCTATTTCATATTCATTTAGTAATTTTATAATATTTTCATAACTATTTGGTATGACTTTTCTACCGCATATTCCAATTTTATTAGCTGTAACATAACTTTTAGTAGTATCATCATCATCTATAAATAAACATTCTTCTGGTTTAAGATTATATCTTTCCAAAAGCAATTTGAAAATTCTCTCATCAGGCTTTTTCATTTTTTCATTAGCAGAAATAATAATACCATCACATATTCCAAAAAAATCTATGTTTTTAAAATACTCATATGTTTCTTGATGTAAATTTGATAAAACATAAATATTATAATTATTAGATTTTAACTTTTTAGCAAGTTTTACAACATCTTTATTTATTGGTTGCACTTTATACCATTTATGTAAAAATATTTTTATTAAATCAGAATATTTTTTATCATTTCTCTTCTGGATTTCTTTAATTGCTTCATCATTAGTAATTTCTCCTAAATCCAATAATTTCCATTCAGGAGAATTAAAAATTTTTTCTTTTATAAATTGTGCTTCGACTTTATTATCAGTAAAATTACTTATAATTTTATCTTGATTATAATTTATTATTACATTTCCTAAATCAAAAATTATATTTTTAATCATATTTTTCTCCTTACCTAAAAACTTCTTTATAACATTTCTAAATTCTATATTCTTTTACTTCGCAATTTTTTATCCCATATTCAGCTAAACTTCTATTTTTAGGTATTCCTTCAAAATAGCATCTGATCTATTATTCTTTTATCTATTATAATTTTTTTATGCATATTAGTATTTATTATTTTCGCCGTTTGTACTGCTCTTTTTAATGGCGAAACTATGATAAAATCTATATTATATTTTTCTAATTTTTTTCTAACTACTTCTGCTTGATTTATACCTATTTCATTTAATTCTAAATCTGATATACCTTGCATTCTTCTTGGATTATTTAAATCTGTTTGTCCATGCCTTACAAATAAGATTTTCATCCCTTTCTCCTTTAAATCTTTAAAATAACATATTTTTTAGGCAATAAATATTTTATTATTAACTTTTATTTTCTTTATCTTTTTCAATTTGCTTTTGATATCTATCCTCCTCAGAAAATATGCACCCACAATATTTTTGCATATACAAACCTAACTCTCTTGCTTTATTCTGACCTTCTCTAAAACCAACTCTAAAATCTCTATACACAAAATTTAAACCATTTTCTTTTGCAATTCTCTCAAGCAAATTACTAAGTTCATCATGTTTTTGATATGGACTAACAAGCAAAGTTGTAGAAATACTATCATAACCATTTTCCTTTGCGTATTTAGCTGTTTGTTCAAGTCGCACTTTATAGCAATAATTTAAACATCTATTTTCCAAATCTGATATTGTATTTTTACAAAATTCTTTAAGCCCATAATCTTCTTCAAAAATAGCATTAACATTTATACTTTTTGTATACTCTTTTAAGCAATCTCTTCTATTTTTATACTCCATATAAGGATGAATATTTGGATTATACCAATAAACTGTTGGTTCAATATTTTCTTTTCTTAATGAATCAATACAATAAACACTACATGGTGCACAGCATGTATGCATTAATAATTTCATTTAAAAGTTCACCTCTTTTTACGATACTTATAATCACAAATAATAACATTTATTCTTCTATATTTATGTTTTCACCATATTTATACCCTAAATGTGCATATGCTGGTGGAAGTGGTACTCTACCTCTAGGTGTTCGTGATATAAAACCAATTTGCATTAAATATGGTTCATATACATCTTCTATTGTATCTATTTCTTCTCCTAAAGTTGTTGCCAGTGTTTCTATACCTACAGGTCTTCCAGAATATTGAACAATCATTGTTTCTAGCATTTTTCTATCAATTTCATCTAAACCTAATTCATCTATTTCTAGTTTATTTAAAGCATGTTTTGTTATTTTTAAATTTATATTTCCATCTCCTAATACTGATGCATAATCTCTGACTCTTTTCAATAATCTATTGGCAATTCTAGGTGTTCCTCTACTTCTTCTTGCAATTTCTATTGCAGAATTTTCTTCTATTTTGACACCTAAAATTCCACTTGACCTTTTTATTATTGTTGTTAAATCTTCTGTTGAATATAATTCTAATCTATGTACAATTCCAAATCTATCTCTTAGAGGAGTTGTAAGTGATCCTGCTTTTGTAGTTGCTCCAATTAATGTAAATTTTGGTAAATCTAATCTTATTGACCTTGCACTTGGACCTTTTCCTATTATAATATCAAGTGTGAAATCTTCTAATGCAGGATATAAAATTTCTTCTACACTTTTGCTTAATCTATGAATTTCATCAATAAATAAAACATCAAATTCTGCTAAATTAGTAAGTAATGCTGCTAAATCTCCAGGTTTTTCAATCGCTGGTCCTGAGGTTATTTTTATGTTTGAATTCATTTCATTAGATATAATATTCGAAAGTGTAGTTTTCCCTAATCCAGGAGGTCCATAAAATAGGCAATGGTCTAATGGTTCTCCTCTTTTTTTTGCTGCTTCTATATATATCTTCATATTTTCTTTTACTTTGTTTTGTCCAATATATTCGTCTAATGTCTTTGGTCTTAAGGTATTTTCTAATCTTTCTTCTCCTGAATTTTCTAATTCTGGACTTATTAATTTATTTTCTTCCAATTCAAAGCCTCCTACATCTCTTTCTACTTTTATTATTTTACTATAGAACAAAGAGGAACGCAATATATTTTTTTGTAAATACATATAAAATGGTTACAAAATAAACCTCGACTTAAAATAACATAATTTTAAATCAAGGCTAGCTTTTGTAACTACGATTCATATTAATTTTTAATTATTTTTTTATATTAGTTTAGGTTTCAAATCAAAATATATTGGTCTTTCATCTTTTATCATAGTTGATTTTCCATGACCTGGATATACAATTGTTTCTTCTGGTAATTTCATTAATTTAGTAGTTATTGAATTAATAATTTGTTCAAAACTTGAAGTAGGTAAATCCGTTCTTCCCCAAGTGCCTCTAAACAAAGTATCTCCAGATATTAATAAATTTTCTTTTTGACAGTATAAACATGTACCGCCTGATGTATGACCAGGTGTATGTATAACAACAAACTCTGTATCTCCTATATGAATTAAATCTCCATCATCTACTCTAGAATCTGCTTCTAATTCTATCTCTTGCATCCCAACTACGCCACTTAAATTTACATTCGGATTATTTAAATTTTCAGCTTCAAATCTATGTATTAAAATTTTACCTCCACACTGTTGTTTTAGTTCATTTACCGCTCCTATATGGTCAAAATGGCAATGCGTTATATAAATATATTTTACATTTGCTTTTAATATATTTATCATATCTATAATTTTATTAACTTCCCCTGCTGGGTCTACAACCATAGTTTCTTTTGTGTTTTCATCCATAATTATATAGCAATTAGTAGGGTCATCAATATAAGTTTGTATTTTAATTTCCTTAAAAATCATCGTTTTCTCCTTTAGCTTGATTTTTATTTTTTCCTTTTTACTTCATATACACTATCTATTTTTCTTAATATTTTTATTATTTTATTTAACTCATCAAGATTTTGTACTTCGATATTTACCTCTGTTATTGCTAATCTTTCTTTTGTTGTTCTTGCACTTATTGCCATTAATTTTGCTTTTGACGAATTTATTTCTTTTACTATATCAGCTAGTAATCCATTTCTATCATTTGCATATATTTCAATATCACAATCATATGTTGCCGGTTTTTCTGTATACCATTCTACATCAATTATTCTATTTTCTTCTTTTAATAAATCATTTACATTTATGCAATTTTTTCTATGAACAGAAACTCCTCTGCCACGCGTTATATACCCTATTATTTCATCACCTGGAACTGGGTTACAGCATTTTGAAAGTTTTACTAGACAATTATCAATTCCTTTTACAATAATACCTGAATTTATTGAACTTGGTTTTTTCGTTTTAGTTTTTGATAATTCTTCTAGCTTTTGCTCAATATTTTCTTCATTATGTTCTTTTCTATATTCAATTAACATTCTTGCAATTATTTTAACTGGTGATATTGCTCCAAATCCAACTGCTGCATACATTTCTTCTAAGTTTTTATATTTATATCTATCTAACATAGGCTCAATATATTCTTGTTTAAATAAATCACTATATTGAATACCTACTCTTTTTATTTCTTTTTCTATTAATTCTTTTCCTTTTTCAATATTTTCAGATTTTTGTTCTTTTTTGAACCATGCTAGAATTTTATTTTTTGCTGTTGAACTCTTTACAAATTTTAGCCAATCTCTGCTCGGACCTTTTGAATTTTCGTTTGTAATAATTTCTACAATATCTCCACTTTTTAATGGCGTAATTATTGGCATCATTTTACTATTAATTTTGCAACCAGTCATATGATTTCCTATTTCTGCATGTATGCTATATGCAAAATCAATTGAAGTTGCCCCTCTTGGCAATACTTTTATTGCTCCTTTTGGTGTAAATACATAAATTTCATCTTCAAATAATTCTGTTTTCAAAGTATCTAAAAATTCTTGTGGGTCTTGCATTTCTTTTTGCCATTCTAAAGTTTCTCTAAGCCAAGCAAGTTTATCATCTTCTACTTTTACAACCTGTTTTCCTTTTTTCAAATAGTTTGCTTCTTTATATGCCCAATGAGCTGCTATTCCGAAATTCAGCTATTTTATGCATATCCCATGTTCGTATTTGTACTTCAAATGGTGTTCCTTTTTCTCCTAACAAAGTAGTATGTATTGATTGATACATATTTGGTTTTGGTACTGCTATGTAATCTTTAAATCTTCCTGGCATTGGACTATATAATTCATGTACAATTCCTAATGCTGCATAACAATCTTTTACAGAATTTACAATTATTCTTAATGCAAACAAATCATATATTTGATCTAATGTTTTATTATCTCTTTGCATTTTTCTCCATATACTATATAAATGCTTTGCTCTTCCTGTTACTTCTGCATCTATTCTTTGCTTTTTCAATTGCATTCTAATATCTGACATTATTTTTTCTATGAATTTTAATCTTTCTTCTCTTTTTTTATCAATTCCTTCAACTAATTCTTGATATTCTTCTGGATATAAATATTTAAAAGATAAATCTTCTAATTCCCACTTCATAGAATACAATCCAAGCCTATTAGCAAGTGGTGCATATAACTCTTGAGTTTCTTTTGCATTAGCAATTTGCCTGTCTCTTTTCAAGTATTTTAACGTTCTCATATTGTGCAATCTATCTGCTAACTTTATTATTATTACTCTTATGTCTTTGCCCATAGCTAAAAACATTTTTCTATAGTTTTCTATTTGCTGTTCTTCTAAAGTAACAAATTGCATTTTACCTAATTTTGTTACTCCTTCAACCATTTCTGCAATTTCTATTCCAAAATCTCTTTTTAAATCTTCACTAGTTAAATCTGTATCTTCAACTACATCATGTAACAATGCTGCACATATTGTACTGTCATCTAAGCCTATCTCTGCTAATATATACGCAACATTAAGAGGATGTATTATATATGGTTCTCCTGACTGTCTACATTGATTTCCATGGTGTTCTAATGCTGTATTATATGCTTTCATAATTAATTTATTATCAACTCTTCTTGACATTTGTTTTCTTTTTGATATTACATCTTGTATTGTTATATCTTTGCCTGTGTTCATTAACATCCTCTCCCCTCATATTTTATTTTAAAAAAATTTATTTTTATTATTTATATTTTTAATTTTTATTTTACAAGTCTCATAGTTTCTTTTGCAATCATTAATTCTTCATTTGTTGGTATAACATATACCTTTATTTTTGAAGTTTCTGCTGAAATAACTTTTTCTTCTCCTCTTATATTATTTGCTTCTGTATCTACTTCAACTCCCATAAATTTCAACAAATTACATATATCTTTTCTTACATTTATTTGATTTTCTCCAACTCCACCTGTAAATACTATGTAATCTATTCCTCCCATTGCAACTGCATATTTTGCAACATAACTTGCTATTGCATATTTAAAATTCTTCATTGCAAGTTGTGCTCTTTCATTTTCAGTATATGACGCTGTTTCTATTTCTCTAAAATCTGGTGCTAATCCAGATATTCCTTGAACTCCTGATTTTTTATTTAAAATATTTTCTACTTCATCTGCAGTTAAATTCTCTTTTTTCATTAAAAATGTTACTACTGAAGGATCTAAATCCCCACTTCTAGTTACCATAGGTATTCCTCCAAGAGGAGTTAATCCCATACTTGTATCTACAGATATTCCTCCATTTACAGCACAAATACTTGCACCTTGACCTATGTGACATGTAACTATTTTTATATCTTTTATATTTTCTTTTTCTATTTCTGCAAGTCTTTGTGAAACATACATATGTGACGTACCATGAAATCCATATTTTCTTATTCCATATTTTTCATAATATTCATATGGTATTGGATAGATATATCTTTCTTTTGGAATTGTTTGATGAAATGCTGTATCGAATACTCCTACCATTGGTTTTCCTGGCATTACTTTTTTACAAGCTTCTATTCCCATTATTCCTGCTGGATTATGTAATGGCGCTAAATGTGTACATTCTTCTAAAATTTTTACAACATTATCGTCAATAACTACAGATTGACTAATTTTTTCTCCTCCATGAACTAATCTATGGCCTATTGCATTTATTTCATCTAAACTATCTATTACTTTATATTCTGGATTTGTTAATTGTTTTAATGTAAAATCTATTGCTTCAGTATGGTCGTATGCTTCATGTTTTATTTCCACTTTTTTACCATTTACTTTATGTGTTATAAAAGCTTCTTTTTCTCCTATTCTTTCATATTTTCCAGATGCCATTACTTCTTCTGTTTCCATATCAATTAATTGATATTTTAATGATGAACTTCCACAGTTTAATACTAATATTTTCATTCTTTTATCAATCCTTTCTTTAATTACATAAATATTTTCAAAGTTATTTTTATAATGTATTTTCTATATATTTTTTATTTATACTTTTTGGGCTTGTACAGCTGTAATTGCCACTACTCCTATAATATCTGTACTGCTACAGCCTCTTGATAAATCATTTACTGGCTTTGATATTCCTTGGCATAAAGGTCCATATGCTTCTGCTTTTGCTAATCTTTGAACAAGTTTATATGCTATATTTCCTGAAGATAAATCTGGAAATATTAATGTATTTGCTTGTCCTTTTATTGGGCTTCCTGATGCTTTAAATTCTGCTATTTCTGGTATTATTGCAGCATCTACTTGTAATTCTCCATCTATTACTAATTCTGGCATTTTCTCTTTTACCATATTTGTTGCTTTAATTACTTTTTCTGTTGCAGATGATTTTGCACTTCCATATGTAGAATATGATAACATTGCTACTTTTGGTTCTTTTTGTACTAATTGCCTAAAACTTTTGCTTGATGATATCGCTATTTCAGATAAAGCTATTGCACCTGGTTCTTCATTTAAGCCACAATCTCCAAATATAAATGTTCCTTCTTCTCCATATTTACAATCTGGTACTACCATAACAAAAAATGCTGATACAAGTTTTGTTCCTTCTGCAGTTTTTAAAATCTGTAATGCTGGTCTTAATGTATCTGCTGTTGAATGTATTGCTCCTGAAACTAGCCCATCTGCTTTTTCTGATTTTACCATTAACATACCATAATATACTGAATCTAAAACTAATTTTTTTGCTTCCTCTATTGTCATTCCTTTATTTTTTCTAATTTCATATAACATATTTACATATTCATCATAATGTTCTGATTTTGCTGGTTCTTCTATTCTTGCTCCTGTTATATCTATATTATTTTCTTTTGCTATTTTTTCAATTTCTTCTTTATTTCCTACTAATACTATTTTCGCAAATTTTTCTTTTAATATTGTGTTTGTTGCTTCTAATATTCTTTTGTCTGTTGCTTCTGGTAATACAATTGTTTTTATGTTCTTTTTTGCTCTTTCTTTCATTTCTTCTATAAAAGTCATACTGTTTCCTCCTTATATTCTAACTTCTATATTATATAAATAAACTTCAAAAAGTACAAGTACTTTTTGAAGTTTTTGTATTATCACAGTTGCAATAAATTTCATCATTATATTCTAGCTATTGTTATCTATTATTCTTATCTTACACTATTTTACTATATTCGTTAATACTTTTATTATATTGCAATCTTTTATTAAAATTCTAATTTTTCATTTATCCAATCTATTACTTTGTCACTTTCTATTCTCACTTGTTCCATTGTATCTCTATCTCTAATAGTTACTTTGTTATCTTCTAATGAATCAAAATCTACCGTTATACAGAATGGTGTTCCTATCTCATCTTCTCTTCTATATCTTTTTCCTATGCTTCCTGCTTCATCATAATCACACATAAATTTTTTAGATAGATTATCATATATTTCTTTTGCTTTATCACTTAATTTTTTTGAAAGTGGAAGTACTGCCACTTTGTATGGTGCAATAATAGGATTCAAATGAAGAACTACTCTTGTATCTCCATCTAATAATTCTTGCTCTTCATAACTATTGCAAAGTAATGCTAAAACTGTTCTATCTAATCCATATGTTGATTCTATTATGTATGGTATATATCTTTCATTTGTCTCTGGATCTAAATATTCTTGTTTTTGACCACTATATTCTTGGTGTCTTGAAAGATCAAAATTAGTTCTATTATGTGTTCCATTAATTTCTCCCCATCCAAAAGGAAATAAAAATTCTATATCGCATGCAGCTTTAGCATAATGTGCTAATTTTTCGTGATCATGGAATCTTAATTTTTCTTCTGGAATTCCTAAACTCATATAATATTTTTTACCATAATCTTTAAAATAATTATATATCTCTTCATCATTTCCTTCTTTACAGAATGTTTGATATTCCATTTGTTCAAATTCAATTGTTCTAAATGTAAAGTTTCCTGGAGTTATTTCATTTCTAAATGCTTTTCCTATTTGTCCTATTGAGAAAGGTAACTTTGCTCTCATTGTTCTTTGTACATTTAAGAAATTAACATATTCACCTTGTGCATTTTCTGGTCTTAAATATACAACACTTTTTGCATCTTGTGTTACACCTCTATAAGTTTCAAACATCAATTTAAATTGTCTAATATCTGTAAAATTACATTTACCACAATTAGGACAAGGAACATGATTTTCTTTTATATATGCTACCATTTCTTGATTAGACATAGCATCTCCTTTAGAGCTATTAGAAAAATCATTAATAAGATTATCTGCTCTATAACGTGTTTTACACTCTTTACAATCTAATAATGGATCAGCAAAAGATTCTACATGCCCAGATGCTTCCCATACTCTTGGATGCATTAATATATCTGCATCTAACTCATATGCATTTGGTCTTTCTTGAATAAATTTTTTTCTCCATGTGTCTTTAACATTATTTTTTAATCTTGTTCCTAAGGGACCATAATCCCATGTATTTGCTAAACCTCCATAAATTTCTGAACCAGGATATATAAATCCTCTTGCTTTGCATAAATTTACAATTTTTTCCATTGTTACTTCTGACATAACATTTACCTCCTTCAATTTTCTGTAGCTAAGTTATACAAAAATCCCTAGCTACTTTAAAAATAGCTAGGGACGAAAATATTATTCCGCGGTTCCACCCTAATTGATAACTATTGTTATCCACTTGTTTAATATTGCTCCAAAGCTCCCCATGTAATCTTATTATTAGTTTTTCACCAACCAACTAATTCTCTATAAATAAAATTTACACTTTTTCTTTTTCATCACAATTTTTATATTTTATATATATTATCATAATTCATATTTTTTTTCAATAGAATTTTAAAATTTTTTGTAGCTTGCATTACAGGTTAATGCTTTTAAAACTATTTTTATATTTTACTATTTCTTTTTATTTTCTTTAAAAACCTATTATCTTATTATACATATCTATTGCATAATTATCTGTCATCCCAGATATATAATATATAATTGCTTGGTAAAATTCTTGTTCTTTCTCTATATTGAAAATAACTTTATTTTCACAACCGCTATATCTATCATAATTCCAATATAATTTTAACCATTTTTCAAAATCTTTTATAATTTCTGGATACTGTTTAGTAGTATTTTCTTTTTCTTTATAGTATTTTTTTAGTATATTGTATATGGTGGTAATTACAATTTCAAAATATACTGTAGAATGTTGTAATCTTTCATCTGAATAAATATATTTATAATTGAAATTCTTTAATTTTTTTATAAACTCAAAAGATTTATCAGAGAACCTTAATCCCTCTTTTTCATTGCTATTTTCACATAAATCATAAATTAAATTATTAATTATAATAGTATTGTTTATAGCATCTTTTTCACTTAAATTCATTGTATCTCGTAACTCTTTTAAATGTCTATCTAAAATTCCTATCGTAATAGCATCTTGTATATCTCTCCCCAAATATGCTATTTTATCTGCAATTTTTACTACGCATCCTTCCCAGGTATATGGCTTATATTGGTTTGGATAATTATAATCATATAAATCAATATATTCATTTCTTGGTTTCAAGCCATTTTCATCAATTTCACCACAATGTGAAATAATACCATCTTTTACACCATAAGTAAGATTAAGATTTTGTAAATTCTGTTTGTTATCTTCTAGTAAAATAATTTTATCCACCATTTCTAATCCGTTTTTTTCATGCCAAAATGTTTTTCCTATATCTTTTTTTGATATTTCAGATAATATTTTCTCGCCTTGATGTCCAAACGGACTATGCCCAATATCATGACTCATAGCAATAGCTTTTGTAAGTTTTGTATTTAATCCTAAATATTCCGCTATTGTATTGCTAATTGATTCAACTAAAATTATATGTTCCATTCTAGTACAAATATGGTCATTTGTTGGTGAAAAGAACACTTGTGTTTTATGCTTCATTCTTCTAAAAGCTAAACTATGTATTATTCTCGTATAATCTCTTTCAAATTCAGAACGAATATCATTGCCTCTTGAATATAACTCGTATTCTCTTTTAATAATATTATCCCATTTTGAATTTTCTGGTATTGCAGCTTGATTTTTTAAACTATTTTTCATGTTTTTATTCCTTTTATTTAATTTTTATATTACTTTTTTTATTCTTCAAAATTAATTTTTTCAAAAGTTTCTTCTATTTCATCTGGACTTCCATATCCAACATATTTATCAAATACATCATCTTTTGGCCATTGTTCTTGAGATTTATTTTTTTATCGTTGTTCGATTTGTTCATATGTTATTATTTTTTTGTTCATATATTCTCTCATTTATTATTTTGTAAATTCAGTATAATTTTGCATATTATTAATATTTAATATTTTTATTTTACTTTCATCATTATCACAATACATAAATTTCAAATTATTTATAAATTCTTTTCCTTCTAATCTTTCTACAATTCTAATACTGTCAGACTTATTACCTCCTACAAATAGGAAACCACACCAAAGTTTTTTTTCGCTAAAAATTTGTTTACTATATTGGTCTATAATATTTTTATTAATTAATCCATATTTTATTAAATAATCTATCCTCGTTTCAATTTCTTCTATAAATTTATTTTTGCTATCTTTATTCTTTAAAATATGTTTCATATGGCAATAATGACTAAGTATATTATCACAATTTTCATTATTTACTTTTAATTCAATTATTCCAATTCCTTCTTTTGAAAAGGTAATTATATCAAATTTAGGTTGTTTTGTAATTTTGTTTTTCTTATTTCCTACAAGTTCTTTTATTTCTCTATCATATTCCATATTTTCAAACCATTTTCTAGGACATTGAACTTCCATATCTATAGCAATCCATCCATTTTCGGCATTCATAAATCTCTTCATGATTTGTGTTTCTATATTTCTTTCTTTGTCATCATCTTCTTTTTTAGCTTTTTTTCCATATCTATGATCTACAGCATCTTGAGAAAGTTCTTGATAATCTTTGCTTAAAAGCGTATTTGTGATTTGTTCCTCAGTAGTAGCTTTTTCTATAATTCTTTTTAATTTATTAGCATCTTTTTTACAATATTTTGCATATTCGATATCCATTAATTCTGACTTACCATTTCGTTTTCCTACGTAAATCCTTGCCACTCTACCACCAGTATTATATACTCTAAGTTTATTTTTGTTAGAACAATCCGGTCCTACAATTACTATTTTTTTATTTTGATTTAATTTTTTGCAAAGTTCTTTCTTTTCCATTTTTTATTCCTCCTTATTTTACTATAAATTCTTCCCCATCTTCTAATATAACAGCTTTATCAGTTAGTTCTTTAATTTTTTCTTTATCTTCTGTATGTATTGGTATTACATATTTTGGATTAGTAATATTAATAACTTCTTTAATTGCTTCTGGTGTAGCATGCCCACTAGTGTGTAAGTAGATATTATCTTTTGGAACAAAATCTTGGATTCTTTTATAATCTTCATTTGTTCCTGTTAAATATCCTTTCCATTCAGAATATATAAAAGCGTAATTTTCAAACATTTTTAAAAATTTTGCAAATTTTGTATTTGCTCTAACTAACATTACAAAACCATATTTTTTCATTTTTTCTAACATATTGGGTGCGTAGCGATATACTTTTGTGTCTTTTATGTTACCGGCATCATTAAATTTATATAAATTACTTCTTGAAATTGTATTAATATATTCTAAGAGGTCACATTGATAGTCATCACAAATAAACATTTTGTGATTTTTTAATGTTGCTTTGTGAATAGCTGCTATCCTGTCTATATTTGTACTACTGCATAATACGAAATTGTACTTATTCTTATTAAAAATTTTTTCTGCATTTTTTTGTAACTCGAATTCTGTTAATATTTTACTATTATCTCTTGTTAATGTTGTTCCTTCACAAATTAAGCAATCCACTCTTCCAACATATTTTTTTATTGCTTCTAAAACAGCTTTACCTCTTTGACCATGTGTTCTAAAATCTCCTGTATGTAAAACTTTTTTTCCATCAGTTTCAATTAAAAACATATAACTATCAAAGGCTGAATGGTCAACCGCAATAGGAGTAATTTTTATATCATCAATTATTATTTTATCTTTAATATTAAAAGTTTTAAATTTTGATATTCTTTCCAAATCTTCTTTTTTTATAAGATTAGCTTTGCTAAGTCTAGTTTGCACTATATTATAAATTTCTTTTGAAACCTCTCCAATATAAATTGGTATATCTGGTAATACCTTATTATATAATCCTATATGATCTCCATGATAATGAGTAATAAATATAGCCTTGTAAGCAGGAAAGCCTTTGGTCAAGCCTTCTAATTCAATTTCTGTTTCTTTTCTACCTTCTGAATCTGGTAAATTGCTACCTATATCTATAATTATTTTAGTACCTTTATAGGATTCAATTTCAGTAATACAGCCACCTATTTGATTAGTTCCTCTATTAATTTTTATTTGCAAAAAATACACTCCCCTTTTCTTTTTTATTATAACAATATAGTCAATATATTGCAATCTTTTTATATTCTTACTCATCAAAAAAGGAATGTCAATATATATACCATGAAGTCAATCGAAATTTTATTCCTGTATTTCCCAATAACCACTTTTATTATTTTCTTTCCTGAAAAAAAATAAATATCATCAATTAATAAAACATCAAGATCTTTATAATTTTGTTTTAACTTGCCTTTTACAATAATAATCATTTATATTCAAGTCTGATTTTACTTAAAAATATACTTTATAAATGCTTTAGGATAATGTACTTTATACCATGCAATTTTAAAAGCTTTTATAGCATATTCTATTGCATGTGATTTTGGAAATATATA
The DNA here is from genome assembly GCA_947628835.1 of uncultured Clostridia bacterium. Lineage (GTDB taxonomy): Bacteria > Bacillota > Clostridia > TANB77 > CAG-508 > CAG-269. The sequence continues at coordinate 28,138 of CANRBL010000015.1, forward strand.
TTTTATATTTTCTGCATCTTGTATATACCATTTTGGAATATTATGTTCTTTTAATATTGTTTTATATTCTTCCCATCTATTAATAATTTCAGCATTTTTTCCATTTGATGCTTTTCCTTTCCAAATAAATTCAGTTATATCAAATGCTGTACTTTTTTCAATTCCATTTTTTAATAAATAATTATAGATGTCTGCTCTATTCGAAATAACTTCATCTACTTTTTTATCTTCGTCACTAATTAAATCAGATGCATTATAAATCCAAGTTCCTGAACCATGAGAAAGTGCAGAAACACAAGCTAAATCATTTATATTTTGTGTTTTTGTAATCTCTATCACATTTTTAACAAATTTAGTTTCAAAGTCTGGTATTCCATTTACACTAATAGGATATGATGAATCATTTGCATGTAAAAACATTTTTAAAACATCTTTATCTTTTAGATCAATATTTGAAGACTTAGTATTTGTTTCTTTTTCTAATTCATGTAAAATCGTTGGAGTATCATGTTCTAATATGTCAAATTTATATAAATTATCTAATTTGTGATAATCTATATGAGTTTTTATACAGCCTTCATCATCTAATTCTGTTGGGCAAAAGTCTGTAATATCCATATCTTCTGGAATTATGAATATTCCACCAGGATGTTTACCAGTATCTTTCTTTATTTCAGTTAGTTTTTTTATTATTTGATTTTTATCTAATTTTCCTTTTATCTGTATTTCTTTTATATAATTATCATATAGTTCTGCTACAGTTCTATCCATAAGTGTACTTATTGTACCTGCAAAAATTATTTTATCTTTTCTGTATTTTTTCTGCAAATGAGATATTATTTTTTCTCTAACTTCTTTTGCGACATTTAAATCAATATCTGGTTCTTTATCATAATTTTTTCCTGCAAAAATTTCAAATGGTAGGTTATATTCAATTGGATTATACTGTACAATTCCCAATAAATAAGCAACAAATGAATTACCAATGCTACCTCTATTTCCAACTTCATATCCTAATTCATTAGATTTTTGAACTATTTCACTAGATATTAAATAAATATTTTGATAATTATTTTTAATAATAGAATTTAATTCTAATTCTAATCTTTCTTTTATAGTTTTTGGAAGATTTTTTCCATATAACTCATATGCTTTATCATAGCATTTTTCTCTAATAATTTCTTTGGAATTTTCTATTTTAGGATAAAATTTATTTTCTTTTTTTATTTCTATATTGTCAATCATATTTGCAATTTTATTTGTATTATTTATAACTATTTCTTTAGCATTTTCAATATAATTAAAATTATTAATTAACTCATCTGTAGTTTGAAAATAATTATTATTTCCCACTTTTATATCAATATAATTTTTATAAAAATTTAATATTTCATTACACTCATAATCTTCTTTATTTATAAAGTTACATTCTGAAGTTCCTATAAGAATTTTGTTTAATTTATTGCATAATTCATTTATTTTTATATTTGTAAATTTATTACTTTCATTTGGCTCAATACCAATAAAATCATAAAAGTTAAATATACTATTTATATTTGCATTATCAATACTTTTATAAACTTCACTATATCTTCCAATTGAAGCATATAATAAACCGTCTCTATATTTAATTAAATCATTTTTATATATTACAGATATTCCATCAACTACATTTCTATATGCTTTTGAAATTAATTCATATAAGTTTTTTAATCCTTTTTGTTCTTTAACATAAATATATATTGTAAATATTTCTTTAGAAGCCTTAGCATTTTTAAAACGCAGTTCTGAACCATATATAATTTTAAAATCTTTGTTATCTTTAAAGGTTTTTAAATAAGTTTCAGCTTCAAAAAAACTTTGGGTACTAATAATATCAGTTATGGCTAATTGTTTGTATCCACGTTTTATAGCTTCATTTATATATTCTTCGACAAAATTAATTCCTTTTATGTTCGACATTTTAGTATGACAACATAATTCAACTCTATTATCCATTTTTCTCCTCCTCAAAAACAATAGTATTTCCAAATTTACAATATTCTGGCAGCCATCCTAATTTTATAGTATTAATATTTCCATCATTGTTTTTAGCAACAATTAATTCTGAAATATTGTTTTTTCTATTTTCTGTATAATCAAAATCTCTATATAAAAATAAAATTTTATCAGCATATCTTGTAATTCCATATTATTTTTCAAACTTCTTTCCTATATTTATTTTTTATATCTTTTTACTGCATCTTCTAATAATATTTGTATTTCTAATATAAAATCTTTTGGTTTTGTAACTGTTACCAAATCTAAGTTTCTCATTGCCCATAGTTTAAAACCTTGAGGATTTGCATATAAATTCATTTTGAATTCTTTATCGTTTATTGGAGATATTTTTACATTTTTACCAAATTTCTCAATAACTTCTCCTAACAAAATTTCACTACATTCAGCTTCTATTTCTATTTTATTTCCACTAAAAATTTCAACTGATGTATCTGTATATTCTTCTATATCTTTTTCTGTTTTCTTTATTGTTACTTTTTCACTCGTTTCAGTCAAATTTTTTATTCTATCTAATCTATAATGATAAAATTCACTATTTCCATTTTTTATTCCAAGCAAGTAAAACTGTTGATTATCATATAGAATAGCATAAGGAGAAACAATGGGTTCGCTTACTATTTTTTTTTCTATTTTATCTCCTTTTATGTAATATTTCCAATATTCAAATTTTATCTTATTTTTATTCATAATGCTATTTGAAATATCTTCAATATTTTTTATTAC
>CANRBL010000016.1 GCA_947628835.1 uncultured Clostridia bacterium
GAAATAATAATAACAAACAAACTAAAAGAACAAGAAGAAATACCATATGGAATAAAGATAGAAAAAATAGACAAAGACGACATAAGTAAAAGGCTAGAAGGAGTAGAGTTCCAAATAACAGATGCAAGAGGAGAAATACATGAAGGAAGAACAAATGAAAATGGAGAAATAGTATTAGAAAGTTTACCAAAGCCAAATAAAGAAGGAACATATATGATAACAATAGCAGAGAAGAAAGCAAAAGAAGGATATAAGGTAGGAGAAACGACAATATTAGCAGTAACATACGAATATGATGAAGAAATAGAAGGATTAAAAATAACAAAAGTAGAAAAGATAGCAGGAGAAAATGTAGCAGAAATAATAAACGAAGAAAATAATTATATAGAAGTACAAATAACAAATGAGAAAATAAAGGAAGATAACCCAGATAACCCAGACAATCCAAATAATCCAGATAATCCTGATAACCCAGATGACCCAGATGAGCCAGATAATCCAAATATACCATATGTTCCAGAAAGTCCGATATCAGAAAATGAAAGTTTAGAAGGAAAAGTAAAACTAGAGAAATACATAAATAAAATAATACAAGTAGACACAGAAACAAATGAAATAAATAAAATAAATGAAATAAGAGCAAAAATAGCGAAAGCAGAAATATCAACGAAACAATTAAAAACAGGAATGAAACTAGAATACAGAATAAGAATAACGAATATAGGACAAGAAGAGATGAAAGTAAAAGAAATAATAGACGACATACCAAATAAACTAGAATTTAAAGAAAGTGACAACACAGGCTGGCAGGTAAATGGAAAACAAGCAAAATATGACTTAGGAAATATGAAATTAAAGGCAGGAGAGAGCAAAGAAGTAAGTATAATATTAACATGGAAAGCAGAGCAAGGATTTGGAACACTAAAGAATATAGCAATGGCAAGAATGGCAGATGGAAGTACAACAGAAAAAGCACAAGCAGTATTCATAATATCAATAAAAACAGGTGAAAAAATAGTAATAGGAGCAGTAATGATGATAATAATATTAACAATAACAGCAATAGTAATAAAGAAAAAGAAAAGTAGTATAACAAAAATAGCAAAATACAAGAAATAAAAGTTAGTATGTAGAAAAAATTGATATAACTTTCCTACTATATAAAAAAGAAATAGCAAAAAAGATTGCTATTTCTTTTTATTTGGTGTATACTTTAAACATCAAAAAGTGAAAAAATAATAGAAATAATATGCATTTAGGAAAAAGATAAAAAACGGAAATATATTAATAGTATTTATAGGCATTAGGAGGAAAATAAGTAAATATGGCAAAAAAATTATTAATAACGGAAAAACCATCAGTAGCAAGAGAATTTGCGAAAGTTTTAAAAATAAATGCAACAAGTAAAAATAAATATTTGGAATCGGAAGAATGGGTAATAACGTGGTGTGTAGGACATTTAGTAACAATGAGTTATCCAGAAAAATATGATGAAAAATTAAAATTTTGGAGACTAGATACATTACCATTTATGCCAAAAGAATATAAGTATGAAGTAAAACCAGATGTACAAAATCAATTTGAAATAATAAAGACATTGTTACAAAGAAAAGACATAGATTGTATTTATGTAAGTACTGACTCTGGACGTGAAGGAGAGTATATATATAGATTAGTAGACCAGATGATAGGAGTGCATGACAAACAAAAGAAAAGAGTATGGATAGATTCGCAAACAGAAGAAGAAATATTAAGAGGAATAAAAGAAGCAAAAGACTTATCAGAATATGACAGCTTATCAGATGCAGCATATTTAAGAGCAAAAGAAGATTATTTAATAGGAATTAATTTTTCGAGATTATTATCTATAATTTTTGGAAAAAGAGTAGCAAATCAAATAAAAGAAGAAAAAGTTTCAATATCAGTAGGAAGAGTAATGACATGTGTATTAGGAATGGTAGTATCAAGAGAAAGAGAAATAAGAAACTTTGTAAAAACAAAATATTATAAAATAATAGGAACATTTGGAAACGAAGAAAGTTCATTTAATGCAGAATGGAAAGTAAATGAAAAGTCAAAATTATATGAATCAAATAAATTATATAATGAAAGTGGATTTAAGAATATAGAAGATGCAAAAAAATTTATAGAATTTTTGCAAGGAAAAAAAGCAATAGTTACAGAATTAAAGAAGACAAAACAAAAAGAAAATGCACCATTACTATTTAATTTAGCAGAAATACAAAATGAATGTACCAAAAGATTTAAAATTAAGCCAGATGAAACACTAGAAATTATACAAAATTTATATGAAAGAAAGTTAGTTACATATCCAAGAACAGATGCAAGAGTACTTTCAACAGCAGTTGCAAAAGAAATTTCTAAAAATCTAAATGGTATAGCAAAAGGATTTAAAGATGATGAAATAAAACAATATATAAATAAAATGGTAGAAGAAAAATATTCAACAAATTTACTAAAAACAAAATATGTAAATGACAGCAAAATCACTGACCATTATGCAATAATTCCAACAGGATATGGATATGAAAACTATAATGGACTACCAGAATTACAAAAAAATATATATAAATTAATAGTAAAAAGATTTTTAGCAATATTTTATCCTCCAGCAGAATATAATAAAATTTCTGCAAAAATAGAAATTGAAAATGAAGCTTTTTTGGCAAATGGCAAAGTATGTATGCAAAAGGGATATTTAGAGATATTAAAACCATATATAAAAAAAGAAAATAAATCAATATTAAATCAAGAAGAAAATAAAGATATAGATAAGCAAATAGAAGAAAAAAAAGTATTAGGTCAAGAAGAAAATAAAAAAGCTGATGAACAAGATGAATTAGAAATATTAAAAAAATTAAAAAAAGGACAAGAAATACAAGTAAAAGAATTTCAAATAAAAGATTCAGAAACAGCACCACCACAAAGGTACAATTCAGGTTCTATCATTTTAGCAATGGAAAATGCAGGAAAATTGATAGAAGATGAGGAATTAAGAGAACAAATAAAAGGTGCAGGTATAGGTACAGCGGCAACTAGAGCAGAAATAATGAAAAAATTAGAAAGAATAAAATATTTAGAAATCAATTCAAAGACCCAGATAATAACACCGACTCAAAAAGGAGAAATAATATATGATGTAATAAATGATGCAATGCCAGATATGCTTAATCCAAAACTTACTGCAAGTTGGGAAAAAGGATTAGATATGGTTGCAAAAAATCAAATTAAAGCAGATGAATTTATGGAAAAACTAGAAAAATATATAAAAAGTAAATTTAATAAATTTGTTGTAAAAATGTAGAAAAAATTAAATAAAAAATAAAAAAATTTGATTGTAACAAATTTTTTTATCATTATCAGTTTTTAAATAAAAATTAAAATTTAATATTTAAAAGAAAGGAATGAATTAATTATGAAAATAGTTAAGCCATGGGTAGAAGTAGAAAAAATAGATGGGGTAAAAATAATGAAAAGGCTTGAAAGAGCATGCAGAACATGTTATCGTTCAGAAGGAAAAATAACAGAAGATAGTTATAAAAATTTACTAAACAATTGTATAACAAGAGGACATGAATCAGTATTAGAACATGAAAAAGTATCAATAAGAATGTGTTGTGATATAGGAGTATATAAAGATTTAACAAGACATAGAATAGCAAGTTTTTCAATAGAATCTACAAGATATTGCAGTTATGATAAAGATAAATATAATAATGAAATAAAATTCATAGAACCAGCATATATAGAAGATAAACAAATGATGGAAGTATGGAAAAAATCAATGTTAGAAATAGAAAAAAATTATATGGAATTAAAGAAATTAGGGGCAAAAAATGATGTATGTAGATTGCTTCTTCCACATAGTACAGCAGCAGAGGTTACTATGACAGCCAATATAAGAGAATGGAAACACATTTTTGAACTTAGATGTAGTAATCATGCTCATCCAGCTATAAGGCAATTATTAATCCCAGTATTATTGTATTTTAAAAAAGAAATGCCAGAAATATATAAAGATATAAGCTATGATGAAGAATTAAATAAAGATTATTATGCAGAATTAAGAATTGTAGATGATTTTTAATATCCAGAAAAATATGAAGCAGAGTTGAAAGAAAGAGATTGTAGAAATATAATAAAAATCTTCAAAGAAAGAATAAAAAATGCTATCAATAATAAAATGGATATATGAATATCAGAATATAAGAGTGAAAGGAATGTGAAAAAATGATTAAAAAAATTGATTTACCATATCCTATGGATAGTTTAGAACCATATTATAGTAAAGAAACATTAGCAATACATTATGATACATTATACACAGGATATGTAGATAATACAAATAAAACAGAAGAAAAATTAAAACAAGCAAGAGAAAGTGGTAATTTTGATAGTATAAAATGTTTGGAGAAAGATTTAAGTTTTTTTGGTTCAGGAGCAATATTGCATGGATTATTTTTTGAAAATATGGGACCTGCAATTCCAACAAGCCCAAATGTTGAGTTAATGCAACAAATTAATAAAGATTTTGGTAGTTATGATACGTTCAAAACACAATTTACTAAAAGTAGTATTGCAGTTGAAGCATCAGGTTGGAATTTACTTGTATGGGTACCAGAATTTCAAAAGTTAGAGATATTACAATGTGAAAAACATCAAAATTTAACATTGTGGGGTTGTGTACCACTATTAGTTTTAGATATGTGGGAACATTCATATTTTTTGCAATATAAAACAAAGCGACCAGAATATGTAGAAGCTTTTTGGAATATTGTAAATTGGAATGTGGTAAATAAAAGATTTGAAAAAACACTTGAAATTTAAGCAAAAACATTATAAAATAAGAACATAATACAAAACAAATAGAAGGAGAGCATAATGAATACAATAATAGGAGAACTAGGCAAAAACGAAAAATTTTGTGAATATATAAAAGAATTAGAAAAAGGACAAAGCCCGATAGCATTATCGGGCTTAACAGATGTTGGAATGGTGCAATTAATTACAGCGACATATGAATTTAGTAAAAGACCAATATGTATTGTAACATATAATGAAATACAAGCAAAAAAAATATATGAAGACATAAAATATTTTACAGACAAAGTAGTATTATTTCCAAAAAGAGAAATAGTAACATATGATTATGTAGCAGAAAGTAAAGAACTACCATATGAAAGAATAGAAACACTAAATAAAATATATGAAAACAAAAACATAGTAATAGTAACAACTATAGAGGCAGTAATGCAAAATATCATACCGCAAAAAAGTTTATATAGAAATATATTAAATCTTAAAGTAGGGGATATATGCAAAATAGAAGATATAAAAAAGAAATTAGTAGATTTAGGATATACAAGATGTGAATTAATAGATGGAAGAGCTATGTTTAGTATAAGAGGTGGAATAGTAGATGTATCTGTAAATGAAACAACTGGAATTAGAATTGAATTTTGGGGAGACGAAATAGATTCAATTAGGCATTTTAATATAGTAAGTCAAAGGTCAACAGATGCAATAGAAAAAATAACAATATATCCAGCACATGAATACATATTAGATGAAAAAATTGAAAAAGTATGTGAAAATATAGAAAAAAATGTATATAGTGATGAACAACAAGAGATAGTAAATAAAGATATAGAAATAATAAAAAATGGAGACTATATTAGTAAAATAGACAAATATTTTAATTGTTTTTATAATAATAAAGAAACATTGTTAGATTATTTAAGTAAAAAATATATAGTATTTATAGATGAAATAAGCAAAATAGAGCAAAGAGCCAAAAATATAATTATAGACACAGAAAATATAATAAAAATATTATTAGATAAAAATAAAATTGCTCCAGAAATATTAAAAAATATTATATTATATCAAACTATAGAAGAAAACATAAGAAATAATGAAATAGTATATGTAGAAAAAAAGGATATAAATATAAAGAAACAAGCACAAAATTATAATTTTAATTATAGAGAAGTAAATTATTATAAAAGTGAAACAGATTTATTATTTGAAGAAATAGAAAAATTAAGAAAAGAAAAGAAAAAAATATATATATTAGCAGGAACAGAAGAAAAAGCCAGAAAACTTTCAGAATTATTGAATGATAAAGATATAGTAAATAAATATGAAGAAAAATTAAATCAAACAATAATAGTAAAAAATACAGAAAATATAGTAACAATATCTCAAGGAAAATTATCATCAGGATTTGAATGTTATGATACAGAACAAATTGTAATAGTTGCAGATGAATTAGTAGAAGGAGAGAAAAAAAGAAGAAGGCAAAATAATATAGCATTCAAAGAAGGAGAAAAAGTAGTATTTGCAGACCTAAAAGTAGGAGATTATGTAGTACATAAAAATTATGGAATAGGATTATATATAGGTGTAAATACTATTACTGCAGATAATACAACAAAAGATTATATAAAACTAAAATATCAAGATGATGATATATTATATATACCAACAAATCAATTAGACAGTGTAAGAAAATATGTTGGTGGAGATGAACTTAATTTAAAAGTAAATAAGTTAGGAACAAAAGATTGGAGCAATACAAAAGACAGAGTAAAGAAAAACTTAAGACAAGTAGCTAAAGAATTAATTGAATTATATGCCAGAAGAGAAAAGGCAACAGGATATGCATTTTCAAAAGACACGCCTTGGCAAAGTGAATTTGAAGCAAGTTTTCCATATCAAGAAACAGATGACCAGTTAAGATGTATAGAAGAAGTAAAAAAAGATATGGAACAGCAAAAGCCAATGGATAGATTGCTATGTGGAGATGTAGGGTATGGAAAAACAGAAGTAGCAATAAGAGCAGCATTTAAAGCAGTAATGGATCATAAGCAAGTAGCATATTTAGTGCCAACAACTGTACTTGCAGAGCAACAATATAAATCATTTACAGAAAGAATGCAAAATTTTCCAGTAAAAGTGGAATTATTAAATAGATTCAAGACAACGAAACAACAAAAGGATATAGTAAATAAACTAAAATTAGGGGAAGTAGATATTGTTATTGGAACTCACAGAATTTTAAGTAAAGACGTAGAATTTAAAGATTTAGGAATGTTAATAATAGATGAAGAGCAAAGATTTGGAGTAAAAGATAAAGAAAAAATAAAACAATATAAATCAAATATAGATGTATTAACTATGACAGCAACTCCAATACCAAGAACGCTCCATATGTCTGTTGTAGGCGTAAGGGATATGTCTGTAATATATGAACCACCTCAGAATAGAAAGCCGGTACAAACTTATGTATTAGAATATGATAGTGAAGTTATAAGAGAAGCAATAACAAGGGAGATAGAAAGAAAAGGTCAAGTATTTTATTTATATAATAATATTGAGAATATCTTAACAAAAGCGGAAGAAGTTGCAAAGCTTGTACCAGAAGCCAATGTAGAATTTGCACATGGAAGAATGACAGGACGAGAAATAGAAGATATAATGAAAAATTTTAATGATGGAAAAATTGATGTATTAGTATGTACTACAATATTAGAATCTGGAATAGATATACCAAATGCAAATACTATAATTGTAGAAAATGCGGATAGAATGGGATTAGCTCAACTGTATCAAATAAGAGGAAGAGTAGGAAGATCAGAGAGGCAAGCATATGCATATATAACATATAAAAGAGATAAAATGTTATCTGAAGTAGCAGATAAAAGATTAAAAGCCATAAAAGAATTTACAGAATTTGGTTCTGGATTTAAAATTGCAATGAGGGATTTAGAAATAAGAGGAGCAGGAAGCTTGTTAGGAGAAATACAACATGGACATTTAGAACAAGTAGGATATGATACATATTGTAATTTATTAGATGAAGTAATGAAAGAAATGCAAGGAGTAAAAGTTGAAGAAGATATTGATGTACAGATAGATTTAAATGTTACAAGTTATATTCCAGATGAATATATAAAAGATTCAGGACAAAAAATAGAAATATATCAAAGTATTGCATTATGTAAAAATGAGGAAGATATACAAAACATAGTAGATGAAATGATAGATAGATTTGGAAATATGCCAAAAGAAATTGAGAATTTATTGGAAATAGCCAGAATAAAGAATTTGTGCAAAAAATCATATGTCATAAAATTAGCTAGTAAACGAAATAAAATAGTCTTTACATTTGATCCAGATAGATTTAATATAGAAGCCATAACTTCAATATTAGTCGAAAAACAATATCGAAACAGAACAAAATTTTTAACAGATGTAAAACCTACATTAACTTTAAATATAGAAACAAATTCAGAAAAATTAATACTTAAAGAAGTAAAAGATTTTCTTAATAAAATAATATCTATAAATAATGCAATATAAAAATAAATATATATTTCGATGTATTTAAGAAAGGAAGGTTTAATGCAAATAATTTCTAGTAAAGATAATGAATTTATTAAACATTTAAAAAAGCTCAAAGATAAAAAATATAGAGATGAAAATAATGAATATATTATTGAAGGAATAAAATTAATATCAGAAGCAATAAAAGAAAATGTAAGAATAAAGGCAATTGTTATATGTGATGAATGTTCAAAAAATGAAGTAATACCTAAAAATTTAATGTATGAAATTGCAAAATATAATTGTGTTTATGTTACAGAAAAGATTTTTAATAGTATAACACAAGTTATGAGTCCACAAGGAATTTTTGCAGTAATAGAAAAAGAAAATAATAGTAAAATAAATTATTCAGATGATATAATAGTTGTGTTAGATGGAATACAAGACCCAGGAAACTTTGGTACTATTTTAAGGACAATAGATAGTATTGGAATAAAACAAATAATAGTATCTAAAGAAACAGTAGATGCCTATAATCCAAAAGTAGTGCGTTCTACAATGGGAGCAATTTTTAGAATAAATGTTATAGAAACAGATAATTTATTACATTCCATTGATGAAATGAAAAAAAATGGATATGAATTAGTAGTAACATCTTTACAAACAAATAAAAACATATATAATATAGATTATAATAAAAAAATAATTGTAATTGGAAATGAAGCAAATGGAGTATCAAAAGAAATACAGAAAAATGCAGATTTTAAAGTAAAAATTCCAATGCTTGGAAAAACTGAAAGCTTAAATGCTTCGGTAGCAGCTGGGATTGTACTATATGAATATGTTAGACAAAAAATACAAAAATAAAATTATGTTAATTAAATTGAAGGAGGTATTTATGGAAGAAAATTTAAAAGAAAAATTATTTAATCAAAAGGAAAGTGGATGGAATTCTGTAAGTGAAGAAGAAAAACAAAAAATTTTTGCATTTAATGAGGAATATATAAAATTTTTAAATAATGCAAAAACAGAAAGGGAAGCGGTTGTTCAGGTTTGTAAAATTGCAGAGCAAAGAGGATTTAAAGATATATCAGAATATGATAGTTTAAAACCAGGAGATAAAGTATATTTTGTTAACAGAGAGAAAAGTGTATATTTAGCAATAATAGGACAAGAAAAAATAGAAAATGGAATGCATATAATAGGTTCACACATTGATTCTCCAAGATTAGATTTAAAGCCAAATCCATTATATGAGGATACAGGTTTTGCATATTTTAAAACACATTACTATGGAGGAATAAAAAAATATCAATGGACTACAATTCCACTTAGTATTCATGGTGTTATTGTAAAATCAAATGGAGAAAAAATAACTGTAAATATAGGTGAAGATGAAAATGATCCAATATTTACAATAACTGATTTATTACCACATTTAGCACAGGAACAAATGATAAAAAAATTGAAAGATGGAATAAATGGGGAAGATTTAAATCTTTTATTAGGAAGTATACCATATAATACAGATGAAAAAGTTTCAGAAAAAGTAAAATTAAATATATTAAAAATACTAAACGATAAATATGGTATAACAGAAAAAGATTTTTTAAGTAGCGAAATAGAATTGGTACCTGAATTTAAAGCAAGAAGTTTAGGTTTTGATAGTAGTATGGTTGCAAGTTATGGACAAGATGATAGAGTATGTGCATTTACATCACTATCAGCAATGATGACATTAGAAAACGTAAAAACAACAGCAATATGTATTTTATCAGATAAGGAAGAAATAGGAAGTATGGGTAATACTGGTATGGAATCACATATGTTTGATTACTTTGTTTCCGAATTATTAAATAAAACAGGAGAGAATAGACCAAATTTATTAGATAAAGTATTTTGTTATTCTAAAATGTTATCATCAGATGTAGATGCAGGTTTTGACCCAATATATGCTTCTGTGTCAGATAAAAATAATGCGGGATTTTTAGGAAAAGGTATTACTTTAAATAAATATACTGGATCTCGAGGCAAATCTGGTGCTTCTGATGCAAATGCTGAATATGTGGCTTGGGTTCGTGGTTTACTAGAAGATAATAATATTGAATATCAAATTACTGAATTGGGAAAGGTTGACATTGGCGGTGGAGGAACAATAGCTTATATTCTTGCTAATAAAGGTGTAGATGTAATAGATTGCGGTGTTCCTGTTCTTTCAATGCACGCTCCTTATGAGGTAACAAGTAAATATGATGTGTATTCTGCATTTAAAACATATAAAGCTTTTTGGAATAGATAAGTAGAAATTTTTTTTAAATAGTTACTAATCTATAACGAAATTTTGAAATGTACCAAAAAAGGAAAAATTATATATGAAAAGGAGAAATTATATATGGAAAAGAAAAAAATGAAATTATGGAAAAAATTTTTACTTGTGTTTATTATTATTCTTCTTGTATTAGCAGTTGTTGTATTATGGAGATTTAGTATTTTAACTAAAATTAATGAAAAATATTACTTAAATAATAATAAATCTAATCTTTATTATTATTCAAAAACTGATACTACTATTATGGAATTTTATAAAAAAGATGGAATAATTAAAGAAAATATTAAGCAAGCAAATGGTAATGGTGATATAACAATTTGGAAAAATTATAATACTGGCGAATCCTTAATATTTTATAATTCAACAAAATTATATACGGATAACAATTATCGGATTTATTGAATCTTTACCTTATAGTTTTTTAAATTCACCTGATAATAAAATTAGACTATCACTATCTTTAGTTCCTAATTTGTATATAGGCTCAAAAAATTATGATGGAAAAAATTGTTATTATTTTAAATTGAATAATCAAGAGGAAATAATTGAAAAAGATACTGGTTTAATAATTCATATTAATGATGATACAACATATAGAGATGTAACTTATGCGTTTGATACTGTAACTGATTTAGATATTGAAAAACCTGATATAAGTCAATATACATTACAATAAGAAATACTGCAACATTATTATAATATTAATTAAAAAAATATTTTTTTAATTAATATTATAATAAAATGTATTAATAATTTTTTAGGAATTAATATGCTTTTGATATAAAAAACAAAAGAGCGCCTATAAGGAATGTTGTAAGCATAAAATAAAAAAAGATATAACCAATTTTTAATGTAAGGCCTGTTAAATAGCAAAACCATTTAATAAGTGTTTCATGTTTTTTATAGCTATTGTTTTTTGCTGTAATAAAGTCTTTACTTGAAACCAAATATATTTCTGATAACTTATATATTGTGTCTAAATCGGGATAGATTAAACCATATTCCCATTTTTTTATCTGAATTTCATCTATCTTACTTCCTAATTTTCTTAATTCTTCTGATATATCTAGGTAGCTCCATTTTTTTTCTTTTCTTAAATCTGATAATAATTGTTCTAATGTTATTTTTTCTGTTTTTATTTTTTTGTCTTCCATATTGGCAATCCTCCTTTATATATTTGCTTACACTCTTTATTAAGTTTTCCTTTAATATTAAAAATAATAGTATAAATAACGTATTAATCATATACTTGAAAATTGTATAAAAATTGGTACTGTATTTTTTATAAGATAACAATTTCTACAATATAAATGTTTTGCATTTCTATATATGAAAATCCACGGGTTTCTATCCGTGGATTGTTATGGTAGCGAAGGGGAGATTCGAACTCTCGACCTGCCGGGTATGAACCGGATGCTCTAGCCAACTGAGCTACTTCGCCATATCAACTTTATTTATTATAAATGCATATTTTTAGTTTGTCAAGTGTATTATTATATTTTTATTAAAAAGCGTATACTTTATACAAAATTTTTGAATTTTTATTTTGTTTTATATTGACTTTATGTATTTTTATGGTATAATTATTAAGTGTTAAGTTATGGGTCAGTAGCTCAGTTGGATAGAGCACGGGCCTTCTAAGACACTGTTCACTTTTTTTTAGATTCGCTTGTGTCAAGGCTTTTAGAGCTTTAGATAACAAATATCTAAAAAAATATCTAAAAAAATTAATATTTTGAAATTTATATATTGCTGAAACTTAAAAATGGGTCAGTAGCTCAGTTGGATAGAGCACGGGCCTTCTAAGCCCGGGGTCGGGGGTTCGAACCCCTCCTGGCTCACCATTTTCAAGGGTTTCAGCAATTTTATAAATTCTAAAATTTCAAAAAATCTCCTTGTTTTTTTTAGAATTTTTGAAATTTTTTATGATATATGCTATTAAGTATATATCATTTTTTTATATTGCTTTTTTGAATCGATTAATATCTTTTCTTTTTACAATAAATCTTTTGGTTTTGTTTTCTTCTTTTTTTTCTTTATCTACACTAGTTATTAATTTTTCGTAAGTTTCCATTACATTTTGTTTAATTCTTTCATCTGGATGAGCATATCTTTTTGTTGTAGATAAATTTCCATGCCCTAAAAATTCGCCAATTGCTTTTATATCAACTCCATTAGCATTAAGTTCTGTTGCAATTGTATGCCTTAAATCATGGAATCTTATTTCTTTTAGTTTATTTCTTCTTATTATTTTTAGAAATCTATGTGTAATGTGATTTGGTTTTATAATATCTCCATCATCTTTTACACATACATATTCCAAATAATCTTGATTATATCCATTTCTTAATAATTGTTTATTTAATTCAATTTGTCTTTTCTTTTCTAATAATGCATCTTTTATTTCTTTATATAGTGGTAGTTTTCTATTACTTTGAGTATTTTTGGTACTATCTTTAGCAACTAATTTTCCTTCTACAAGTTTATTGGCACAACTTGATACTTGCACTACAGTATGATTTATATAAAGACAATCATTATCAAAATCAATAGCACTCCATTTCAATCCAACAGCTTCACTTCGTCTAAGTCCATAATATGTTGCTAATAATACTGGAATTTCTATAACATCATTTTTTATTATTTTTAGTAATTTATTTAATTCTTGCATATTATAAGTTTCTGGCATAAATACCTCTTCTTTTAATCGTTCTATTGCTTTTGTAGGTTTAGGCATTATATTCTTTTTATCTAGCAACTCAAAAGCAACACTTATTTGGTTTCTATAATGTTTTATACTTGTATTTTTTAATTTACAATCTAATGATAAATATGTGAAAAATTCATCTATTGTTTCTGAGGTTATTTCTGCTACTGTATAAATATGTTTTTGGGCTTTTTTATTATGAGTATTGTTTTTTTCATTTTCTTCCAATGATTTTGAAGAACCAAAAAATTCTTTCATGTGTGTATTAATGTTTGATTTATAACCTGCATAAGTGTCATATTCATATTTTCTTTTTAAATTAACTTCCTCTAATCTCATATTCATAAAGTCTATAAATTCCATATCTAGTTGTTCTTCCATTTCGGTTCTTTTAGGCTTTATTTTATCTATCATTTCTTCTTCAAATTTTTCTTTAATTAATTCTGCTTTTTCTTTTGCTAGCTTTTTATTACCAGGTTTTACTTTTACACCTGTACTTTTCCATTTAGTTTTCCATTTATTTGACGAATCTTTATAACTTAATACTGCCTGATAGATTCCTCCTTTCTCTTGCAAGCTAACTGTTAAACTTAAATCAATTTGTTGTAATCTATTTGTTATCATTTTTTACTCCTCTCTTAAAAAACTGATTGCCTATCGATTACACTAATATTATAACTTAAATACGATTAGAAATCAGCCCTTTTTTTAATTTTTTATTAGATATTCGATTATACTTAATTTAGGAATAATGTAATTGTTTCCTATTTTCTTATTATATATTTCTTGATTTTTTAGTAATTTATAAGTTTTATTTATTCCGACTCCTAACATTTCTTTTAATTCTACTGGTTTTACTACATCTTTGTAATCTTTAAACATTTCCTCATAGTAAATTTTATCTATAACACCCATATATTCACTTCTTTTCATAAATATTTTAAATAGAACATCTTAGTTTTAATTTTGTTTATAAAACTCATAGTCCATAATAAAATTAATTTTAAAGTAATTCTTTAATATAATTTCATCAAAAATCATAGTTTTTAATGCTTTCCTATTTCCATTTTATTTTTTTCGGAACAGAATAACAAATTTTATTTAGCATATCATCTTTTACTCTATATTCACTATTTTCATTATGAAACTTGTAAATGCTTGAATTCCAATTTCTAAATGCTTGATTACTTATTGATTTTTTTGTAGATAATTCATAACTATCGTGATAAAGCAGTAATTTTAAACATTCATTATCAATTGCATTTTTTTCTCGTACTTTTCTCATATTTTCCCTATTAATTTTATTGTGTCTTTTTTTTGTTTGACTTTTTCTTCGTTGTTTTTCTATATCATATCTTGAATCAGATTTTATAATTTTAGTAATATAAGATTGTACTACATTAACCTTTCTTGAAATTTCAATTGCAGACATTTTTTTTTCAAAATATAGAGTAATAATTTCATCTTTTTTTGACACTTTATCAACTCCTTAAATTAGTGAATTTTCCGTACACAGATTTTTTACACAATACACCTATTATAGATCTTTTGTTAAATAATCCATATATTTGCTAAATTTTTTTCCATGAAGTTCTGATAGTTTTGGAGTATGTTTTGCTTTTTTTAACTTTTTTAAATGTATAGTATTAACTATAGCTAAAATAATTAATACAAAACTAATGATAACTAAAAATAGAATAAAAAATTTCATTGGTAATCCCTCCCATAATAATTTTAAAGAGAAAACAAGTAAGAAATATTCCTCTCACTTGTTTCCTCACTAAAATCGATTTTTTAAGGTCTATTTTTTAAATTTTTTTAATTTTTTTTCTAAATTATGTATTGCTAAATCCAAACTATCTTTTACTGACATAATTGAACATCCTTCTATTTCAGCAATTTCCTTTAATGTTTTATTTTCAAAATAATACATTTGTATTCTTCTTTTTTGTACATCAGTTAAACAATTAATAGCATCTTTTAGTTCGTTGTATATTTGTTTATTAGTAAATTCATCTTCTAAACTAATAGACTTGTCTATTAATCTTGATTGTAAGTTATTTTCATAGATTTCAGAATGTTCTATATGCCTGTCAAATTCATTGCGTTGTTTCTTTTCTTTTCGTTTTTCGTTAATAAAAAATTCCATAATTGTATTACTTATTTCTATTTCTTGAATATTTTTTTCATAATTTTTAAATATTGCAATATATTTTTTTTCATCATTTGTATATACGATATAATCACATAATTTCTTTCCTTTAAATTTAAACTCTTTCATTATTTTCCTCCTGAATTTCAAATTTTTTTAAATTGAAATTTAGGAGGACTTCTACAATGAATTGGAAATCCTAAAATGTAAAAAAAAGAGGCAAATTTGTGTTCATGCACAAACCTACCTTTAAAAAAATAACATATATTAAATTGCTCTAATATTACCAATATTTTAACCATAGCAATCTCCAAAAGCATAGTAAAATATAACAACAGAACAGTAACTATGCTCATTAAAATCTATTTTTTGTTAAAATATTGGTAAAAATATTAAATTATATTAACTTTTTTACAAAAAAGCTAAACTTTGTTTTTTTTATAAAAATTGCTCATTTAATAGATTTTTTATTGTTATTTTATCATTAAAAAAAGTATTATTTTGTCATAATCTGTCAGTAATTATGAAAAAATAATACTTTTATTATAAAAATAATAAATAAAAAAAAATGTAACAAAATAAAATCTATGTTAATAACATTTTCAATAGATATAGATACTTACTTTAATGGAAAAATAGATATAATACGCAATAGGTCAGAAAAAGATAAAATGGAAAAAAATATACCTTCTGGAAAAGCAAAATATGTCTTTTCATAGGGTATATTTATTTGTATTTTTCTTCTTTTAAATGATTAGTATATTGAGATAATAAATCATTTGGAGTTATATCTAAAACTTCAGCAATTGCTGCTAATTCATAATCGGATACAGTTCTTTTTCCAGATTCAATCAAAAATATTGATTGTCTATGTAAGTCTAATCCTAACATTATTAACTTATCTGATAATTGTTGAACAGAATAATCCTTTTTTGTTCTATAAAAATTTATATTTTCTCCTGTTACATTCTTTTTTCCTTTTAAATCCTTATATGGATTTCTTGAATTTCTACCATTCACAACTATTTCCTCCATTATTATTTGATTTTATCATTTTTTCGTGCTATAATTGAAAAGCATGTTTTTCAATATAAAAAAATGTTATAATTACTACAAAAAAGGAAAGATAATTGTGAAAAATAATATAAAAGACATACAGGCTAATATTAATAGAGCTAGGAAAAAATTAAATATGGAGAGGAGTGAATTTATGGATAAATATAACGATTTAATAGAAACACCTTTTAAAAATGAAATTATTGAACAAATAAAATCAGAAGTAAGATTAAAATATCCTAGTATGGTAGTAAAAGAATTAATACATTTTTCAACTAATGTCTATATTTATGCTACTTTAATTGTTAATAACATACCAGAACAAGAAATAGTAAAGCAGATAATGTGCTTAAATAATCAATTCTTTAATGCAACACAAAATGATGATAAGATTATAATTAATAAAGAAACAGAAAAACCTACTTTAGAATATTTGAAATACCTAAAAAATAAATATGTAAAAATTATAATGGAAAGGATATAAGTGATTAGCGATTTAGAATCGTATTTTTATTTGTCTTATAGTTTCTTCATAAGAAATAAAATATTTCTTTATAATCAATAATATTATTAAAGAAAATATGGAATAATGAATTGTAAGAAAATATATTTTTCTTGTGGAGAATGGAGGCAACTAATATGGAAGGTAAAGAGTATAATGATTGGAAAAACTTTGGTATAAGAGTAAAAAATTCAAGAAATAGTGTGGGTATGACAGTTGAAAAACTCGCTGAAAAATCTAATAGAACAGAAAATTTTATATTTAGAATTGAAGCAGGTCAAAGTTGTAGTATTCATACATTATATCAATTGAGCAAAGCATTAAATAAATCATCTGATTACTTATTATTTGGTGAAGATATGAAAACAGAAGAAATTAATTATTCCGATAGAGAAATTATAGATAATATTTTAAACCAATGTGATGAGAAACAATTGAAAATTATTAAAGAAGTGCTAATAGCGATATGTCCTAATTTTACGGATTTATTAAAAAAATAAATATATAGTAAAAAAATATAAGAGTAAAAACATCTCTTATATTTTTTTTACTATCTTATTTAGATTTAATAGCAGCTCTCTATTTTTCTTATTCTAATATATCTATTTCATCTTCATAAAAATTTGTCCATTCCATAATGTTTTCTTCTATGAATTCCTCATTAGTACAATTCATTTGATTCATTGATAAAGTTGTACAATGAAATATAAAATCATATTTTTCTTTTTGAATATAAAATCCAGTATATTCTGTTTTATTTTGTACAGGTATAGCGTAAACAAAATATTTTTCATTATCATCATAAACAAATGAATATTTTTCTATTTCTAAATTAATTCTTTCCATATCATACCTCTTTTAAAATTTATATATGCATAGTAACATATTCGATATATTTTGTCAATTTTACAGAATAATTTAATAGTAAAATTATGATATAATGTAAAAAATTTTTGAAACTTTTTTTAATGTTATTGGTATATATTTTTGAAAGCGAGATCAGATATGGATAAAGAGTTGGATATGAAATTATATAATGATTATTTGAATGGCGAAACGAAGGCATTTGAATTGCTGTACTTAAAGTACAGAGATAAAATTAAATATTTTATTTATAACATAGTTAAAGACTATGAAAAGGCAGAAGATATTACACAAGAAGTATTTATATATGTTTTAAAAAATAAAGTAAGAAATAAAAGTAGTTTTAAATATTATATATATATGATTGCCAAAAGTAGAGCAATAAATTACTTACATACAGAAAATAGAAGAAATGAAATAAATAATTTATATTTAATACATAATGAAGAAACAGCATCAGAAGATGTTTTAGATATTATTGCAAGACAAGAAGAAAAAGAAAAATTAATAGAAGCAATAAATGCATTAGATGAAAAATATAAAAATGCTATTTATTTAGTAAAAATTGAAGAATTTTCATATCAGGAAACGGCTGAAATTTTAAATGAGTCTATCACCAATATAAAAAATCTTATCCATAGAGGCAAAAAAGAATTAAGAAAGATTTTAATTAAGAAAGGATTTAATGAAATGAATAAAGTTTCAAAAGTTATAGTTTTAATATTATGTGTTTCAGTAGTATTATCTGGAATTGTATATGCTACATCAGTTATTTATAACAATTATATAAAAAATAATACTAATTATAAAGTACATATGAATCCAACATATCAGAGTACATTAGATGAAAATACTATTAATAATTTATGGGTAGGTACTTTAGATTTGGCTTGGAAAGATTTAAAAGAAAAAATTGGATTAAATAAAATAGAGTTAGAAGGTGGAAATCCTCAAATTGCAAATGATTTAAACGATAGTACATTTACAAGGGAAATGATAGACCGAGATGATTACATTATAAATGTAGAAAGAACAGTAACAGATGGATATAAAATAGATACTACGCTTAATAAAGAATTAAATTTTTTAGAAGTGTTCGATAATTTTAGTAATGATTATAATCAATTGACTTTTGGAGATAGCAAAGAATATATAAAATATTTTGGGATAAACAATGCCAGTTTAGAAAAAATGGATAAAAATGTCGAGATTTTATTTTATAATAAAATTGATAATGAAAATTTATTCAGCAATGATATGGCAATAAAACTAAAAACAAAAGAAGGAGATGAAATAATACTTTATAGAACTGATGATAAAAAATCATTTGATGAGTATTATAATGATATTCAAATAAAAACAAATTCATATACAGGCACAAGAGAATTTTCGGAAGATGATGAACTTAGAATACCATATATTAGAGTAAATGGAATGATAAGTTATAATGATTTATATGATAAAGAAATAAAAAATTCAAATGGATTATATATTTTTGATGTAATTCAAAATGTTAATTTTTCATTAAATGAAAAAGGATGTAACTTGTCTAGTAAAGCTAGTATGGTTACAGAGTATTTGGGAATAGGCGAAGAAACTAAATATTGCTATTTTAATGATACATTTATCTTATTTATGAAAGAAAAGGATTGTGATAGACCATATTTTGCTTTAAAAGTAGATAATAGCGATATTTTAGAAAAAATAGAAGAAACAGATGAGCCAAAAATAACAGATTATACAATGATGGCTAATAGTGATAGATATAAGGTAGAAGAACGGAGAATATAAATTTTTTGAAGATGAAAATTATGAATATTATTATCCAACAAAGAAAACTAAAATTGTTCAAGTATGGTTTAAAAATGGAGATAATATGACAGTAGAAGAAGCACTAAATCAAGAAAAAATAACTATAGATTTATTAGATAAATATGGAGTTGAATATATTAAAAAAGAAAAATAAGTAAGGACTAGATTAATTCTAGTCTTTACTTATCAACAAAAATATTTTTTACTATATTACTTTTTTCATTTTAACTATTATAATATATTTATTCTTGAAAAGTTTGTTGTCAAAAAAAGTCAAATATGATAAAATATTTTTAAATCTAATATAGAGAGGAATTTAGAACTAATCTAAAAAAGCATTTTCCAAACAAGCATTAAATCAAATTAAAGATATATGACTTAATATATCCACAAAAATAATAGTAAACATTTTAATGAAAATTTAGTGAGTAAAAATTGGATATGTAATCTTAATAAGTTTTTTAACTACTTTAATAAAATTAAAAAAGGTAAGGATAAAATAATGAGTTTATATAAAGGTTTAATAAAATGTGGGGAATGTAACCATTCATTCAAACGGAAGAAAAGAGAGAAATAATATTAACTACAGATGTAATTATAGACTAAAGTATGGAAAAGATAAATGTACTAATGATTCCATGATAGAGGAATCATTTATAACAGATTTAATAAAGCAACAATTATATGTTATAAATATGGATATAAAAAATGTAGATGTTTTATCAATAATAAAAGAAATCATTGTTACAAGAACAAGAATAGAAATATTTTTTAAAAATCTTTCTATAAAGAGTTGTTATTCTGATTCGGCAACAGGAAAATTGCACTTTGATATATTAAATGTTTAAAAGGGGTACAACAAAATTTTAAATTTTTTCGGTGGGGGAGGATTAAAAATAGAAATTTATTATATCTATTTTTCATTTTCTAGTAATAATTTTATTGATGTAAACACATTTTTTATTATATTTGCTGAGTTTAAAATTTGTCTGTATTAAAAAAGTAGATTAAATATATTCAAAATAATTATTTTGTGCTATAATGTTTTAGTGAAAATTAAATGGAGAGTGATATAATAATGAATTTATTAAATGAATGCACAGAAAAAGAAATAAAACTAATAAAGCAAGCAGGAATAAATATTGAAGATAAAGATTATAATGAGCAAGAATTGAGATTGTGTGAATCTCAAATAGTAGATTACATTATGAGCCATAGCTCAAAAAATAAGGAAATGGATAAATTGCGTAATCAGTATAATAGTATTTTTAGAACAATAAATCTAAATTGAAAAAATGATTTAAAAGTATATTTATTATAAGATAGGAAGTGAAAAAATGACAGATATTTTTGTAATTAATTATATTACTAAAAAAATAAAGGAAAGTGAAGATGAAAATTATATTAGATATACATTTTATGAATTAAAAGTAAAATATAATTTATCAGAAGAAGATGTGGACAGATTTTTGCAAATAAATAAGAATTATTTTGAGAATAATAATTATAAAGTATATTTTACAGGGGATAAATATGTATATAAAAATGCAAATAGAACAGTACAAGATAATGAATTAATGATAGCAGTAAAAGAATTACTTAATTAAAATAATAGAAAAAGTAAAATTATAAAATAACTAATGTATAAAGTTGATATGTTATAATATTTTAATCATTAACTTCTACATCATTAAAGATTTCATCATCAAAGAAATCTTTTAAAGTCATATTTAATGCTTGACATATAAGAGTAATACTTTCAATTGTTATACTTTTGTTTTTTCCTCTTAAAAATCTATTTATATTTGAACGGTTTATACCACAAGTTAACGCTAATTTATTAGCATTAATATTGTTATCAATTATTAAATTTTTTATTCTTAAACGCATTGCTTCTGATAAATCCATTCATTTACTCCTTTCAAACTACCCATAATATAACAAAATATAATTTTTAATGAGGGGATTGTACGCAACTTTTTTTGTAAAATAATTGAAATTTACATAAAAAGATGTTATAATATGGATATGAAAGGAAGGTTATATGGAAGATTATAAAAAGATAAATCCAGACTACAATGTCCCATATTATATTTTTGAAGAAATAGTTGATTATATAGAGCAAACTGCACACGGAAAAAGTAAATGTATGAAATGGGATAATATAAAAAGTTTATTAAGATTAGCTGTTATTAATAACTCATTAACAAAAGAACAAGCAGATATGATTGAAAAAGTGTATTGTAGAGAAAAGTAGTTTATTTTTTTGTGTTTATTATTGCTGTAAGAAATATTTTTGTTCCTATGCATTTATGTTAAAAAAAGTGCCAAAATAATATTATAAATAATAATATTTATAATAAATGAGGTACGATTATGGAAAATAATGTGGGAAAAAGAATCTGTGAAGTAAGAAATCAAAGAAATTATACTCAAGAACAACTTGCTGAAAAGATTGGTAGTGTACCAAGCTATATATCAAATATTGAACGCATGAATAAATGTCCTTCTTTAACATTATTAAGAAAAATAGTAAAGGAATTAGATACATCTTTTGATTATCTATTATTAGATGATTTTAATATTGAAAAAAGACTAGAAATAAAATATAGAAATATGTTTAAGGAGATTACTAAGCTAGAAAACAAATCACAAGAAGAATTTTTCAATGTAGCAGAAAAATTAATAGAAAGTTTTAAAAATATAGAAAATAATTCTAGTAAAGTATAGAGAAATATTTTTCATAAAAATGAAAATATTTATGGTAAATACAAAAATAGAGATTTATCATCTCTATTTTTCATTTTCTAATAGTGCTTTTATTAATGTAAATACAACTTTTTTATCACGATTACTAAGTTTTGAAATATCTTCATTAAATTGTTTTAATTCATTATTTGCTGTAGTATTTTCAACAAATTCATATAAAATATCATTTGGAGTAACATTATAAGCTTTGCAAAATTTTAACATTGTACTTATTGTTCCTTTAGCAATACCACACTCAATTTGACTAATATATTTTGTATCTAAACCAGTAAGTTGAGATACATTATCCTGTGTTAAATTATTTTTTTTACGAATTTTTTGTAATGCTTTTCCATAAGCTATATTTTCAATATCTTTTTTCATCTACCTCACCAAATACATAATATAGTAATAGAAAAAATAAAAGAACTAATTATTATACGATAAAAGTATAGAAAATGCTATATTTTTCTTTACATTTTACCCAAGAAAATGTATAATATACTATAATATCTTAAATATTATAATCATAACTAAAAAATATATTTGGTAAATAAAAAACACATATACTTAAAATATGTGTTTAGTCTAAACTATTGTAATAATCATCTGTAAGATCTGTTACTTTTATTTTAAAACATTTTGCAAATGCACAAAGTTCATAGTCTACAACAGTTCTTATACCAATTTCAATATTATATATAGATTGTTTATGTATATCAACTCCATAAAGCATAAGCATATCTGAAAGTTTCTGATATGATAATTGATTTAGTTCACGATAATATTTTATTTTATAACCAATTACATTTAGTTTACCTTCTCGCTTTCTTGTATTATTCATTTATCTCTCCTTTTAGTTTTTATATTAATTGATTTTACAATAAAAATTTGCCATTATATAAATACACGCATTTATGAATTGAATTATTTATATATTTTTCAATTTATATCTAAAAAAATTTATTTTATAATAGCAAGGAGTATGATAATAATGGAAAAATTAAAAGTTTTGATAGCTGAAGATATAGAAGTTATTGCAAAAGCAATAACTAATGAATTAGAAAAAATTGATGGGATAGAAATTATATGTATTGCTGAAAATGGACAAGTAGCATATGACAATATCATTAAATTAAAACCAGATTTAGTATTAACAGATAATCAAATGCCAAAATTAAACGGAATAGATGTGATAGAGTTAATAAACAATTATAATTTTGATAAAAAAATTGATTTCATACTAATAACAGGAGATAAAGATATATCACTTATAAATAGAGCTAATATATTGGGAGTATATAAAATTTTAAATAAACCAATAAATTATAACGAACTAATTGAAATAATAAATGAATATAAAACAAATAGAACAATTAATCAAAGTAAATCATTAAATGATTGTTCTGTATTATGTGAAATAAAACCAAAACTTACCTTTTGGCATAAAATATTAAACTTTTTTAGAATAAAATAATTTAATTTTTATTACATTCGAATTTAGCTTTATTACTGACTTATAGCTAATTTTCTGTAAAAATTTTATATTTTTTTCTGTAAAATATTGACAAAAATGTAAAAAAATGGTAATATATATGTTCCTTATAGGAAACTGTCATTTTTGTGAAGAAGTAATATAGAAGCTTTACAAAATGACAAATCCTTGTATTGTTTCATTGGTAAATTGTCATTTAGAAAGGGGCATTTATATGAAACACTTAAAACCAATTATTGCTTTTGCGTTAGCCTTAGTAATGGTATTATCTGTTACTCCGTCGGTTAATGCTGCCGTTAACAGTGTCGATATGGTTAATTCCAATACATATTATTCTGGAACTGTGGTTTCAACCTCATGGACAACTGTTGCAACATCTACTACTGGATTCAACTGCAATGTATATATACAATGTATGAATACAGGTGTTGTGGGATTGAAAGTAGTTCCAAGTGATATTCGTATGTTAGGAAAAAGTGGCAATGTTATATGGTCTGAAGATGCTGCTATTGCAGGACAGGGTAATCGTATCTTTTATTGCGGTTCAGATGTATATACCATACAAATTCGGACACAAGGTGGAGATGGCTTAGTATATATTCATGAAACATCTGAAAATCCACCTAAATAAAGATTACAGAAATTGATAACTGATAATTAGTTTACATTTACCAAAACAATACAAGGAAGTAAGGTGTCCGATTTTAAGGACACCTTTTCTATTGACTATTGTTAATCTTACTAAAAAGTCAAATATTTTTAGTGTTAACCAGAAATTTGCAGGGAAATCTATAACAGAATTACAGTAAATTTGCATTATATAACTAAATATGGTATAATGTATATCAAGAGAGGAGTTGATTATTATGAATAGACTAAATAAAATATTTTTAAGTATCATTATAGTTTTGGCAATTTCTTTAATAATTATGATATATTTATATTTTAATATGAGAAATATTGCATATCAACAAATTAGTGCCTATTCAGAATCTACAGAATATTCAATCTCTTTAACTAAAGCTATAGAAGAAGCAGGGGGTAAAATTCAATTTGAAAACCCTGAACAACCTGATACAGTATATATTGATTTCTCAGAAAATATAAAAAATTAAAAAATTCATAGTCAATGGTAATTATAATTACCGTCGACTATGAATTTTTTGCAATATATAATATTTTGCCATATATTTGTATTTTTAAGCACATTTTTCTAATAATTCATCAGCAAATAATTTTTGAAATATAAATTTTAAAACATTTACTACAATACTATTCCCTGCCATTTTATAAAGCTGAGTATCTGATATTCCTATAGATTTAACTCTATAAAAATCTTCATCATCAAAACCCATTAATCTCCAACATTCAAGAGGTGTTAATTTTCGTATTTTCATAAGATATTTGCCATCTACTGAAATTAAAATTGCTACACTAGAAGATGTTATTTCACAATTTGCTGTCTTTGTTGGTGTTATACTTTTTATCTTTTTTTCATTGTACGGATTGTATATTATCCTTTCTGCTATTTTTGGTTTAAAATTGCTTGCAGTAATAATGGTTGATATTCCTTCTGTGTCATAAATTCTATCTTGAATACTCGGATGTATATATTTATTATTTAAACATATCGGTTTCGGAAATTTCACAACAGTTGCCATATTAGGCGAAGTTAAAATTGTTTGTGATATTTTTTTACCTACTCTAGCTCTTTTTGTATTACTGTTAGGATATGAAATATTAATTGAATCTCCTTCTTTTGCTTTTGTATAACCTTTTTTAGTAGCTTCATTGATAAGTATATATGGTTGTTGATTGCCTCCAGATGACATTGTGTTTAAAGTAGGAGATAAACCATTAGAATTATAAATACTTCCTGCTTGATGTTTCTTTTTTTCATTGTCATATATTCCAAATATTTTTGTTACTTTGTTGTCTACTATATATTGATTATTTCTACCATCCATTTTATTGTATCCTGCAACAATACAATTACTTATGTTTGGATTTGTCATTTGTGTAATTAGTCTATTGTTTCTTTTTATTAATCTACCGAAGTGCTTTTTCTGAAAGATAATATTTTTCATCAACATTATTTTCTAATAAATCTTTTAATTTCCACATTAAAGGAATAGGTTGTGGAAAACTGAAATTATTTTTTGCAATATCATTGCGAATAGATATAATAAAAAGTCGCTCTCTATTCTGTGGGATTCCATAATCTTTTGCATTTAATATTTTCCAATAGTTTGTATATCCTAGTTCTGATAAATCTTTCAGAATAGAATCAAATTGATTTTTGAATCTCTTACTTGTAAGATTTTTTACATTTTCAATTATACTATACATTGTTTTTTTAGTTGATAATATTCTAAGTCCATCATAATATAAGCCACTTCTTGTTTCTCCTTTTGTTATTCCTTTCATTTTTCCGTGCAATACTAATATCTTGACATGGAAATCCCCAAGTAAGCATATCAAAATCTGGCAAAGTATTTTCATCTATTTTTGTTATATCTCCATAATTCAAACTTTCTGGAACATTATGTATTGTACAATATGTTTTTATTGCAAATTTATCTATTTCTGAAAAGCCTACCAATTCATAAGGTATTCTTAATTTCTCTAATGCTTTCTCAAAAGCTCCTATTCCAGAAAATAAACTAAATAATCTTATCATTTATAAAAGTATCCCTCCTTTGCATCAAAAAAGACCACAGACTATTCTGAGGTCAAATAATAATATTTAAAATTGACTATACATTTTGTCAATTTCCTTCTTTCTATCTAATACATATTTTTCTAATTCTATACCAGTTATATTTCCAATTTTTTTATTATTTTCATTATATATTTCATATGGCTTGTCATCTACTAAGAAAAGTGTATAATATTGATTTTTTTCATTAAAAGCAATAAATTTCTTAGCAATGTATATTTTTTCATTTGTATATGGTAGATTTATGCAAAAATTATCATCATCTGATAGTTTATAGTCAATATGATTGCCACCAAATTTAATATTATGGATAAATAAATTACTCTGAGATAGTTTGCCTTCTTTTATTGTATCTAAATGATTTAATTCTCTTTGTAACTCTAATAGTTCTTTTCTTTTTTTATTAATTTCGATTCGTTTAACTCGAGTAGACTTAATCAAATTTTTTGCCTCTTCTACAGAATGGATATTTAATTCATTTTGTAATTTTAAAAATATTTGAACTTCTGGAGGTAAAATATAATTATCATCTATTTTTTTATATGACATTGCATATTCATACACTTTATATAGTTGAATATAATCTTGTGCCTTTTCCGTTTTTTCTATAATTTCATCATATTTTTTTTTATTATTTTTTAATTCAATATTTATAACTTTTATTTGATTTCTTTTTAATTGAATTTGCTTTTCTATATCATCAAAAGAACGAATATTATATTTATCCATATATTCTAATTGCTTTTTTAATTTATAATATCTTTGTATTTCTTGATATTTGGTTTTTTGATATTCATTATATATTTTCCCTTTTGTAGAAATTTGACTTTTTTCAATTGCTATTTTAGATTCGTTAGCCTTCTGCCATAATATAGAATTAAATTCATTTTGTGTTACTTTAATTCCTAAAAGCTTTATATTATTTTTAGCTTTAAAAAATTTATATAGATTTTGCATACTATATTTTCTATCAATTGTAGATATTCTAGCAAACTTTTTCATTCCAATACTTTTTACAGCAATATGTTTTCCTCTTTTTATTTTATATCCCATAATTGAAATTTCATCTAAAAATTCATCAATGCTATTACAGTTATAAATAATACTTTCAAAATCGCTTTTTATTTTTTCTTTAAAACTCTGTTCTTTATACTGATAATAAAAATCTTTTTTATTATTTTTTAAGTATGTTTTTTTAGGCATAATATAGCAACCATATTCTGCTGCAATTTTATCACTTGTATCACTCAATCCATAAAGTCCTTCTTTTTCATTGGATAATCTATCTTCTAGTTTTCTTCCCTTAAGATTGATAGCATTTATAGATATATGATTATGTATGTGTCCTTTATCCGTGTGCGTAGTAATAATGCATTGAAAGTCTGGATATAGTTCTTCACATAACTTTCTGCCCATTTCATTTGCTTGTTCTGGTGTTATATTATCCTTTGGTGAAAAACTTTGTATAATATGATATGCAACTCTACAACCTTTCATATTAAATTTTTTCTGAGTATCTAAATATTCAGTTAATGCAGTTTCTAAATTACAATTTAATGATGATGCTATTCCCACCTTTTCTCCATTATGTTTTTCATCTAAAATATATTCAATTAATTGTTTTGGTGAGCCATAATGAGCAATTCTTTTGGTTATAGGCATTTTTTTGCATCCTCTACAATTCGGTTATGATTTAATTCTTTCCAAACCTTTAAATCTAATTTATTATTAATAAGTTTTAACATATCCTTTTGTTTCTTTAAAATTGATACAATCATTAATGAAATATTGTCTAATTCATTACTGGAAAGCTGTGTTGCATATCTGTTCAAATGTCTAAATTCTTTTGCTATCTTTTTTAATTCTTTAGTATTATCTGAATATGCTTTTAATATTTCATTTTTATTCTTTAAATCCACCATTGTAACATTTTCATATATAGCAGAATCTCTTATGTATTCTGACAAATATCTATATCCATAATATTCAGCCTTAGCTTCTAAAAGGGCTCTTTCTTCATCTGAAATCCAGACTTTTAATCTTTTTCTTCTTTCATTAGAATTTAATTCCATATAAACTCCTTTCTTAAAAAAATATAAGTAAAAACAAATTTCTTACCTATATTTTTGTAATATTTTTAATTTCTTCCGAAAAAATTATCATATATATATCCTTTTGCAATATAAAGCTCTGTGAGTTCCATTTTATATTGTTCTAATAATTCTAAATATTTTTTTTTAAAACAATTTTTACATAACCATTCAACACCTTCTTTAGAAATAAATTTTTCACCATCTATAATTTTACTAAAATTTTTTTCTGTAGCCTTATTCATCTTTATTATGGCTTTCTTTATTGTTGTATTACCTCTGTCAAAATAATTATTTAATTCACTTTTTTTTATATCTTTTTCAAATAAAGATTTTGGATTCAGATGCAATGCTTTTTCATATTGTTTTATTCGTATTTCAAAAAAATTAATGTCAGCATCTATTTGCTTTTTTTCTTTCTGAAAATATACATATATTAACCAGTAAAATCCCTCAATTAAAATATAATATCTTTTACTTTTTAATTTTTGGCTTTGCCATCTACAATTAGGATGTTTTTTATTCATTACTGAAATTGCTTTTCTTAAATCTTTATGTGTTATTTCATTTCCATTTTTAGTTGAAATATTTAGCAATTTTAATCTAGTCAAAATCTTTGTATAAGAAAGAAATATACCATCTAAATTATTAGCATTCATATTAACCACCCATATAAAAGTATTAAAATTAGCGTAGCGAAATTTAATACAATAGAGCAAATTTATTTTGCTCCGAATAAATGGGGCAATTTTAAGTGCCCATTTTTCGCCAGCTTGGTGTCAAGACCCCCTTTTCGCTGTTTAGGGAAAAATCCCTAATACCCAATTTGCCCTCTGGGAGATATTTTTTTATATAAATTTTTGAAAAAAGTGGAGCAATTTTTTACTCCACTTTTGTTAAAATTTTTATCAATAATCATAATCAAAATCACTATCCTTTTTTTGATTTATTTCTTCTCTTTTTAAATTCAAATATTGCTCTTTTACTAACTTATATTCTTCAACTATGCAACCAGTATTTGATACATAATCATCTGAATATGCTAATACATACCCTGTATCCTTAAAGAATTTTTTTGCCTCCTCCTTGCTTGAAAATGCTCTAAAAAATTCTCCGTTTTTGTGAACTACCACTCTTTCATTTTGTTGATTTTCCCAATACATTATTTCTATATCATTTTCATTTTTATATGTATCTTCTATGCAATGTATTGATAAACTTTTTTTAACTAAATCTTTATTATCACCTATATAAATATCAAAATCATTTTCTATACAGTCATTAATTAGCATCCTTTTTCTATCTTTATTATCAGATACTATAGTATAACCTTTTTCTCCGTGTTCCCAAGAATAATTTTTTTCCTTTGTAAAAATTGTATAGGTATGATTTTTTCCTTTTGTTACTCTAATTGCTTTTTCATCTCCATCAAAACAGCCTAATTTTATTAAGGATAATCTTGAGCCATCTTTAACCTTTAACAGTACACAATCACGATTATTGGTTTCAATTTCGACTAAATCGCATAATCTTTTTTCTTTATTTCTATTGATAGAACAATCTAAATTTTTCTTCACAAAAAATTCGTGTAAATCCTCAACTTCTATTGGTTCTTTTCCATACCATTCAATTGAATTATTAAGATCATCACTCCAAGTTAAACCTTTTGAATTGTCATATTCAAATAAAAATAAATTAGTATTTTTACCATTTATTTTCGCTAAATGTTGAAACAATTGAAATGTGGTATATTCATTTAAAATATCATATAGTCCACATTGAGCAATAAAACTTTTAAAGATATTAAACTCATCCTCATTTGTAACTTTTATTGAATTTCTATTTGATAAAAAATCTATCCATTTATAATCATAAGTTTTCAAAATTCTACCTCCATATCTATTGCATTTTCTTTAGATTTATCCTTATTTTTTTCATAAAATACACTCATTCCTTCTCGCTTCGCTCAAAGGCACACATAGTAATGAAAGCCTTGAGATTGAAGCGTT
>CANRBL010000017.1 GCA_947628835.1 uncultured Clostridia bacterium
GTTATTTGAGTAGTAAAAACACAACAGCAGAAAATTTGTTATCATATACAAGGAAACATTGGGAAATAGAAAGTATGTATCATATATTAGATGTTACTTATGATGAAGATAGATGTAAATTATTAAGTCAAAGAGCACAGGAGAACATAGACATATTTAGAAAAATGGGAAATAAAAGGGAATTGATTTTGTAAATTGACCACTCTATAATGTTATCATAGAAAAAAATACCCAAGACAAGTTGTCTTGGGTATTTTTTTCTATTTTTCTCATAAATTTTAGAGAGGCGATTTATATGTTAATAGAAGAACATATTATTGAAAATACAAAGATAAAATTTTATGATGATTGTATTGTAACAGATATTATTACCCAGAAAGAATATATAGATAACATTATTATTAATTTAATACCAAATTCTCCTTTGTTGTAATTTGTCAAATATCCTTATATAATCTTTACAAGTTAAAGGCAATGCGAAATGCTTATGCATTCTGCATAAGATATCCGTAACTCGCTAATGCTCGAACGGCTATCTTAATTACAAGGAAAGGAGGAAATGTGCAAAATGATGGCACATATGCAATATATTTAAGAAAATCAAGAGAAGATATTGAAGCTGAAAAATATGGAGAAGGTGAAACTTTAGCAAGACATGAAAAGATTTTAACTGATTTGGCTGAAAAGAAAAATCTACATATTTCCAAAATTTATAAAGAAGTTGTAAGTGGTGAAACCATTAGCGAAAGAAAAGAAATGCAAAATCTCCTTAAAGATGTTGAGAATGAAAAATGGAATGGTATTTTAGTTGTTGAAGTAGAAAGATTAGCACGTGGAGATACAGCAGATCAAGGTAGAGTTTCTAAAGCCTTTAAATATTCTCACACAAAGATTATTACACCTGTTAAAACTTATGACCCAGATAATGAATTTGATGAGGAATATTTTGAGTTTGGCTTATTTATGTCTAGACGAGAATATAAAACAATAAATAGGCGTTTACAAAGAGGTCGTGAAATTTCAGTTCAAGAAGGTAAATTTGTAGGAAATATTGCTCCTTTTGGCTATGATAGAGTTAAATTAAAAGATGCCAAAGGTTATACTTTATCTATAAACCAAAGTGAATCCCCTATTGTTAAAGAAATTTTTAGATTATATACTTTTGAAAACAATACTATTAATTCAGTTGTAAAAAAATTAAATGATATGAACTTAAAACCTAGAATTTCTGATGAGTGGTCTATTTCTTCTGTTAAAGATATTCTTTCTAACCCAATATATATTGGAAAATTAACATGGAATAGAAGAAAACAGAAAAAGAAAACAAAAAATGGACATATTATAATTTCTAGACCTCGAAATAATGATTATTTAATTTTTGATGGATTACATGAGCCTATTATTGATAATAAAACTTGGGATTTAGTTCAAGAAAAAAGAAAACGAAATACTCCAAAAGTAAAACATAGCCATCAAATTCAAAATCCATTAGTAGGACTGGTATTTTGTGAAAAATGTGGTAAACCTATGCAAAGAAGGCCTTATAACAAATCTGGTAAACCTGAAACTCTTATATGTTCCAATCCAAAATGTGATAACATAAGTTCCAAACTTTATATTGTAGAAAATAAAATAATTGAAGCATTAAAGATATGGTTTGAAAATTATAAAATAAATTATAAATCTAAAAGTAACTCAAATTCTAATAACAATGAACTAATTAGAAATTCTATTACTACAACTGAAAAAGAGTTAGAAAAAGAAAATATAAAACTTAATAAAATTTATGACTTTTTAGAAAATGGAATTTATAATAAAGATGAGTTTATAAGTCGTTCAAAAGTTATTAAAAATAATGTTGAAATTTTAGAAAATAAATTACAAGAATATGAAAAACTTCTATCTAAAAAAACTGAAATACAAAATGAAAAAGAAAGAATAATACCTAAATTAGAAAATATTATAGATTTATATTATAAACTAGAAACTGCCGAAGACAAGAATATTTTATTGAAAAGTATAATTGCTAAAGTTACCTATTTAAAGACCGAAAAGGCTATAAAAAAGGATTCTGACCCAACTAATTTTGAGTTACATATATATCCTAAAATATGCAAACTAAATTAGATAGTATAATTTTAAATGTTTGATATTCCCATAAAATAATGTTATAATATTTCAAAAAACAAGGAAGCTTTAAATTATGAATGATAACGAAAAATTAAACTATATAAAAGAACTAAATGAAAAATATAGAGCAAATAATTCTAATGGAATATCTAGCTCTAATGTTAATTTTAAAATAGTACATGGAAGATTACCAATTTTATTATCAGCACCACATGCTGTTAGACAAAGCAGAAACGGAGAAACAAAGGGTGCTGATACTCTTACAGGTCCTATTGTAGAATTTTTATGTGAAAGGACAAATGCTAATGGAATAATTAGAACATTTAATTTAGATGATGATCCTAATTCTGAAAATGTTGGCTATTCTTTATTATATAAAAATGCAATATTAAAACTTATTAAGGAAAAGAATATAGGGTGTATAATTGATATTCATGGATGTAATGATAATTATACATTTGACATTGATATTGGAACAAATAATGGAAAAAATATAAACGGAGAAAATAATCTTCTTGCTATTATTTATCAAAATCTTGCAATATTTAGAAATGTTGTGATAGACAAAAAATTTAAGGCATCTCAAGAGACAACTATTTGCAATTATATTAATAAAAAAACTAATACTTCCTGTTTTCAAATTGAATTAAGCACATCATTACGCAAAAATCCTGATAAATTATTAAAATTATTGAATAGTTTTGAAAAGATTATTGAGGAATTATCAAAGCAGTTTACTTTAGAAAAATCTGATATAGAATTAGAAATTTAACTATTTTTACAGTCAATAGCTAAAATTGTAATCACTGTCTTTAGCTATTGACAACATCTTGGTACCCATTCTTCTGTACCAATATCATTTAATATAGCCTTAGATTTTTGATCTGGCATTCCAAATCTTTGAGATAAATATCTAAGAGATGCAGCAAGTTCACCATCAGGACCACCATATTGACTAATAATCACTTTTGCAAGACGAGGATCTGTACATTTTATATTAACAGGATATTCTAACATTTTATTATAAGTCCACATTTAGAAATTCCCCCTTTCCCATGGCCACCCTTGGTCAAATTTTAGAAGAATCATTAGTTTGAAACAATTGTTTGTTTTTATTGAATTTATATTTGATTATAATAATATCATTATCTATTATAATTTTATCTATCAACTTAAAAACTAAACTTTTGTTTTTTTCATTTATAGACTCAAAATTTAATAATTTTTTTATATTAGCTTCCATTTTACAATTGTTCATTTCCAAATTACATAAATTTATTTTTTCTCTATGTAATGCAGATATTCTAATATCCAATTCCTTTTTTTGATTTTCGTATTTTGTCATTAGTATTTCAAAAGTTTCTGTAGAAATGATTTTAGATATTTTATCTTCATATAAACTTGCAATTATTTTATTAATTTCATCTTTTTTCTTTGACAATTTTATTAATTCTTGTGAATTATTATTTTCCATTGATATTAATGGAAAATTTAATCTTTTAAAATTTAGATATTTATCTATATTTTTCTTCAATGAACCAGCCACCATTTCCAGAAGTTCCGCTTCTTTTAAATGAATATTAGAACAAAATTCTTTACCATATTTTTTATAACCAGAGCAAACGCATCTAAAAAACTTACCATGATTTTTATTATATGTAATTCTACAACCACACTTACAAAAAACTAAACCAGTTAATAAATGTCTTTTTTTACTAGAATAATTCCATTCATTAGTTTGTTTATCAAGCATTTCTTGAACAGTATTAAATACATCTCTATTTATAATTGCCTGATGATTATCCACAATAACAACTTGTTCCTCTTTTGGAACTTTTAAAATTTTCTTTACTTTATAATTTACCTTATTATATTTTAGTTGAACTAAATCTCCAACATAAATTTGATTTCTTAATATTTTATTTATAATTGTACTATTCCACTTATATGTTAAATTTGAATTTGGATTATAATAATTTGTATTTTCATATTTATATTTTAACGGTGTTGGAACATCTAATTTATTTAATGTTTTTGCAATTTCCGTTTTAGATTTTCCCGATTTATATAAATTAAAAATCAACTTTACATTTTCTGATACATTTTCATCTATTAATATTTTATTTTTGTTAATTTTATCTTTTTTATAACCATAAGGCAAAAAAGCTTTTATACATTCACCATTCATTGCTTTTGTAAGAATTGTAGACCTAACTTTATTTGATGTATCTTTTGCATACATATCATTTATTACAGCTTTAAAAGGAGTTATATCATTATTAGAATTTTTCTTATCAAATGTATCAACATTATCATTTACTGCAATATATCTTATATTTTTTGACGGAAATATTTTTTCTATATATTTTCCTGTTTCTATATAATCTCTTCCCAATCTTGACAAATCTTTTGTTATTACAAGATTAATTTTTCCAATATTTATATCATTTATCATTCTTTTAAAATCTGGTCTATCAAAATTTGTTCCTGTGTATCCATCATCTTTATATATATCTACCAATGTCCACTCTTTCTCATTTACTATAGTTTTTAAATATTTTATTTGATTTTCAATACTTTCCGATTGACCTTTATAACACTCATCTTTTTCATCTTCTCTTGATAATCTAACATATATTGCAACTTTCCATATTCTTTCATTTAGTATATTAAAAGAGTTATTATATAACTCCTGCATAACTACCTCCTATCTCAATATTAGAATTTAATGAAATATTCTCATTTATCCATTCCTGAATACAGTCTGTTAATTCTTTTCCCTCTTCTGTATATATTTCTTCTATCTTTTCTTTCAATTAAAGTCACCTCTATTTATATATATTAATGACAAAAGAAAAAATCCACTTAAAAAAGCAGATTTTATATACTTATAACTCCAAAAACTTTTCTTTATAGCATTTAACAATAATCTCATTCTTTTCCTCTTCTGTTAAATCTCGTTTAAGTTCATTAATACTACTAGTAATTCTTTCTACAACTGTTTGCATTGTAACATCTAATTTTTTAGTAGAATAAATTCTTTGATTATACTCTATTGTTTTTTCAATTTTTTCCTCTCTTCTTTCATAAAAATATACCGCAATTGATATTCCTAATACTATCCCCAAAATAAAATAAATATATTGATTCATCAAATTCTCCTTTCTTTAATTACAACATAAATAACATATTTAATGGCATTCATCTATTACTCCACTACCAGTATCTTTGTTTTTATCTAACATATTTTCTATAGTATGCCATGCAAGCAATGCACATTTTACTCTTGCAGGCATATTTGATACATTTTGAAAAGCAATTGCGTCTTCCAGTTTTTTTAATTTTTCTTCATCAGTAGTTTCTCTTTTTATCATTTCTATAAAAGTTTTTATAATTTCCTTAGCTTCCTCTATAGTTTTTCCTTTTAAAGTATCTATCATTATTGATGTAGAAGCCTGAGAAATTGCACAACCATGACCAGAAAATGCCATATCTTCAATTATATTACCATTTAATTTTAATTCTAAAGTAATTTCATCACCACAATTTGGATTATGCCCCTTTTCAGAAAAATCTGCATTTTGTAATTTTTTCTTATTATACGAATTAATACCATGTTCCATTATTAATTCATTATATACATCTGTTAAATCATTCATATAATACCCTTCCTTTGAGTTTAAACTTTCTTAAAAGCTGTGCTTTTTAGAAAATATTAATTCCTCTTTTTTATATAATTTTTAAACATATCGTATGCTTTATTTAATGCATTAACTAATCTATCTACATCTTCTTTAGTATTATAAATATAAAAGCTTGCCCTACAAGTAGAATCAATTCCTAAATACCTCATAAGAGGTTGCGCACAATGATTCCCTGAACGTACACATACACCTTCTAAATCTAAAATACTTGCTACATCATGTGGATGCACTCCCTCTATATTAAAAGATATAACCGACGAATGATTTTCTTCATTTGGTGTAAAGTATAATGTTAAAAAATCTAATTTTGATAATTCTTGTCTAGCATATCTAACTAGTTCCTTTTCTATTTTATAAATATTATTATATCCTATATTTTCTATATAATCAATAGCAGAACCTAAACCAATTACACCTTCTACATTTTGTGTACCTGCTTCAAATTTATTTGGAAGCGGTGCAAATGTTGTTTCTTGTTCATACACATATTCTATCATATCTCCACCCATCAAAAATGGATTCATTTTTTCTAATATTTGCTTTTTTCCATACAATACTGCAATTCCTAATGGTGCTAACATTTTATGTGCTGAAAATACTAAAAAATCTGCATTTAATTCTTGCACATCTATCTTCATATGAGGAATACTTTGTGAAGCATCTACTACAACAATCGCTCCTTTTTTATGTGCATAATCTATAATCTTCTTTACATTATTAACTGTTCCTAAAACATTTGATACATGTGTTATTCCTACAATTTTAGTTTTTTCTGTAATTTTGTTTTTTATTTCTTCATCTGGTATTTCAAAACTATCATTTATATACATATATTTTAATTTACTATTTGTTACTTTTGTAACATTTTGCCATGGTACCAAATTAGAATGGTGTTCCATAATTGATATAACTACTTCATCATCTTTTTTTAAATTCGTCATTCCATATGAATATGCAATCAAATTTAGACTTTCAGTTGCATTTTTTGAAAATATTATTTCTTCTCTATGTCTTGCATTTATAAATTGTGCTATTTTAGTTCTTGTATTTTCATAAAATTCAGTTGCTTCTATACTCAATGAATATGCTCCTCTATGTGGATTTGCGTTATTTTTTTTATAAAATTCCTGTATTGCATTTATTACTTGTATTGGCTTTTGAGTTGTTGCTCCACTATCTAAGTATGATATATTTCTATTTTCCAAAATTGGAAAGTCTTTTTTTATTTCTTGTAAATTCATATTTTACTCCTTCCTAATCCACATATTTCTTTATACTTCTTATTCAAGCATTTTAATCTAATCTATTATCTATTTCAATTAAAATTTGCTCTTTTATTTCTTCATTTTTTATATTCTCCAATATTTTATTAAATTTAGCTTTTACCATAAGTTTCATTGCTTCTTTTAACGAAAATCCTCTACTCATAATATAAAATAATTCTTTTTCAGAAATCTTACCAGCACTAGTTGAATGGTTTCCCTCCACATCTTCTTCACTACATAATAACATTGGTAAAGCTAACGATTTAGCTGTATCAGATAATAACACACATGCTTCATTTTCATTTCCTTTTGCTTTTTTACAACCTTTTTTAAAATCAATTGTACCTTTAAAATGTTTTTTTGCATTATCTTTTAATGCTCCCTGTACTTCAATATTAATATTTGTTTTTTCTCCATTTAATTCTGCTATATAATTTAAATCAAATAATTGATTTTCTTTTCCTAAATATATAGTATTTACATTATTAATAGCTAATTTTCCTTCTAATTTTGAATAATAATTTGTAATACTATTTTTTCCTCCTAAATCAATTATACAATAATTAATTTTTGAATTTTCTTTTAATGTATTTTGAATTGCTATAAAGTTATTAGATTTAATAGTAGTTAAATTAATTATTACTATATCTAGTTCTGCACCATTTTTTGCTATTACATTAATTATTCCATTATGGAATATTTCTAAATCTTCTTCCGTAAAATATTTTATAATAATAGTAGATTTTGTATTTTCATTTGCAATTATTTGAATATTATCTATTAATGTATTATTTTCTTTATCAAATTTGTATTCTATTCTTGTTTCTTTGTTTATTTTACTATTAATATTAAGCCTAATTTTTTGATTTGAATCTTTTTCAACTTGATTTGAAAAAAATTCATTTAGCCCATATACTATATTAGAATTGTCAATAATAGAATCAATTTCTACTTTTGAATTATTATTTATTATATTAATATTACTAAATTTTTCTATCTTTTCAGGAATATTAATATTTTCTAATTTTATATTATTTATATTAAAATTTCTTGCTGTTCTTACTGGTGTTTCATTTAATTTTAAAATTTCCATTTATCCTATCGCTCCTTCAAGTTCAAGATTTATAAGATTATTCATTTCAACTGCATATTCTACAGGCAACTCCTTAGATATTGGATATGCAAAACCTCGTACTATCATAGCTTTTGCATCTTCTTCAGACAATCCTCTACTCATTAAATAAAAAATTGCCTTATCACTAATTTTTCCAATTTTTGCTTCATGAGAAAATTCCACATCATCTGTTCTAATATCATTTACTGGAATTGTATCAGACATTGATATGTCATCTAACATTAGAGAATCACATGAAACTATAGATTTAGAATTTTTGGCATTTTCATTTATCCTAACTAAACTTCTATATGTGCATTTGCCTCCATTTTTAGAAATTGATTTAGCATTTACTACACTTGAAGTATTTTTGTTATTATGAATAACTTTAAAACCATTGTCTAAATTTTGACCTTCTCCAGCAAATGAAATTCCAGTATATTCTGTTTTTGCTCCTTCTCCATTTAATATACTCATTGGATATAACATTGAAATTTTAGATCCAAATGAACCAGTTACCCAATCTACTTGCGCATTTTTTTCTACTATTGCTTTTTTAGTATTTAAATTTAACATATTTTTTGACCAATTTTCTATTGTTGAATATCTTAAATATGCATTTTCTTTTACATATAGTTCAACACAACCTGCATGTAAATTTACTTTATTATATTTTGGAGCACTACAACCTTCTATAAAATGCAAACTTGCTCCTTCATCTACAATTATTAATGTATGTTCAAATTGCCCAGATTCTGGTGAATTTAATCTAAAATATGATTGAAGCGGTATATCAACTTTTACTCCTTTTGGTACATATACAAATGAACCTCCTGACCATACAGCTGCATGCAATGCAACAAATTTATGGTCATTAATTGGTACACACTTCATAAAGTGTTGTTTTACAAGTTCAGGATATTTTTTTACTGCTGATTCCATATCTGTATATATTACACCCTGTTTCATTAATTCTTCTTTCATACTATGATATACTACTTCTGAATCATATTGAGCTCCTACTCCTGCAAGAGAGCGTTTTTCTGCTTCTGGTATTCCTAATTTATCAAAAGTATTTTTTATATCTTCTGGAACATCTTCCCATGTATTGTTTAACTTAGTTTTTGGTCTTACATATGTTGCGATTTCGTCCATATCAAGCTCTGATATATCTGGCCCCCATGTTGGCAATTCTAACTTATTATATGTTTCTAAAGCTTTTAACCTTAATTCTTTCATCCATTCTGGGTCATCTTTTTGCTTTGATATTTCTTCCACTATTTCTTTAGTTAAACCTTTTTTTATCTTGAAGTCATATTCGTCTTTATTTTTTATGTTATAAATATTTCTATTTATTTCTTCAATATTTATTTTTTTCATTGTTTTATTTCCTTTCGAAAATTTTATTTTCGTGTGAAGTGCTTACATTTTATGTTAATATTTGCTATAATAATAACATTTTCTCTTTTATTTTTAGCTAATATTTATATTGAGCATATCCATTTTCCTCAATTTTTTTTGCTAAATCTTGTCCTCCTGTTTTTACAATTTTACCGTTAATTAAAACATGTACATAATCTACCTTTAAACTGTGTAAAATTTTTGTATTATGTGTTATTATAAGAACCGCATTTTTTTTGTTTTTAAACATTTCAATACCTTTTGATACTGTTTTTATAGCATCTACATCTAAGCCTGAATCGGTTTCATCTAAAATAGCTAATTTAGGATTTAATATAAGCATTTGTAATATTTCATTTTTCTTCTTTTCTCCGCCTGAAAATCCTACATTTAAACTTCTATCCATATTTTTAGTATTCATATTTAGTTCTTCCATATATTTTTTTAGTTCATCTTTAAATTCAAATATTTTAACTGGTTTCCCCGTAATTTTATTTTTGGCATATTTCAAGAAATTTCTAACTGATATTCCTGGAATTTCTTCAGGCAACTGGAAAGACATAAAAACACCTTTTCTTGCAATTTCATCAGTTTTT
This sequence comes from uncultured Clostridia bacterium, assembly GCA_947628835.1. Lineage (GTDB taxonomy): Bacteria > Bacillota > Clostridia > TANB77 > CAG-508 > CAG-269. The sequence goes on from CANRBL010000017.1 coordinate 10,211, forward strand.
GAATTTGTTATATCCTCTCCATCTAAGATAATACTACCATTTTCTTTATGGTAAATAGGATTATTTAATATTGCATTTGCTGTTGTTGTTTTTCCAGAACCATTTGGTCCCATTATTACATGTATTTCTCCTTTATTTATTTTTAAATTTATTCCTTTTAATATTTCTGTTTCACCAGCATTTACATATAAATCTTTTATTTCTAGCAATTCTTTACTCATCTTTTTCATTCCCTTCTAAACTATATTATGCACATATTTTTCCAAACACAGACATCATATCAAGATATTAATAAAATTTAAAATTATGATTGCTTTTAACCGTATTCTTCGTGTACAACATCTACACTTTTCTTTGTTTATATCATAATCACAATCTAAATTATTTAAATCTAAAACTTTATGTACATATTTTGCAAGTTTATTAATTGTTTTATCACTTATTGTTGATTTTATTTTTTCTGCTTCCCTTTTTGCCTCTTCTTCTTCTAATTCTAAAACATCTTTCAAAAATAAATATACTATATCATACGCTTCTAATATTTTCTTTGCAAGATTTTCTCCATCTTCTGTAAGTTCTATTGTTCCATATGCTTCATAATTTACAAACCCATTGTCTTTTAAATTGTATAATGCCTTATTTACACTAGGCTTTGTACAATCCATTTTTTTTGCTACATCTGTAACTCTTACTTTTCCTTCTTGCTTTTTTATTACATACATTGTCTTTAAATATTCTTCTATTGATTTTGAAATCATATATTTCTCCTTTTTGTTAATCATGGTTAACATTATATTACTTTATAAAATGTTTGTCAAGGTTAACTTTATGAATTTTGTGCAAAATCACTTGTTTTCCAAACGAAAAGATGATAAAATATATAAAATTTTATAATTATGTAATCTCCTATAAGAAACATTAATGGAGTTAATATAGTAACTATTAACAATGCAAAATGCAGTCAATTGACAAGGAGGTATAACTATGAGTAAAACTAAAGAGATTATTGCACATTACAAAGCAATGCAGACAAGAGATGCTTTAATTCAACAGAAAACAAAAGAACTTATTGATTTAATTGGGCATCACTGCCGAACGTGTAACACAGAATGTTCGGGGGGCTTAGGGGACAATAACAATTGCTCTAGATGGTCACATATCATTAGTTAAAATATTTTTTGACTCACTATTAAAAGAGGTTCTCCTAATAGGAGAACTTTCCTATTATATTATAAAAAAGAGTTTAAATTATTCTTCCAAATAAAACGAACCCCATGGTTCTTCAATCCATCTCCATTTATTACATGGAAATTCTATTGTAAGAGGTCCATAAACCTTCTGATATTTATCTTTCAATTCTTTTAATTCTTTGCAATATTTTCTATGCAAACATATAGCTTTAGTATCATCTGGGTGAGTGTCTAAATAAAGAGCAAGCTCCGTTACAGCAAATGAATAACATTTAATTTGTTGTATCATATCTTCTCTTAATTCATTATTACACATACAATTTCTTTTTATTTCATTTTCTACACTATCATAATCATTATCATTATTTACTGGCATCATACCATTATTCATTGTTGCTAAAGAATTATTGCAACCACAATTTCTATTTTCTACATTATCTAATTGCATGAATTACACCCCTCTCCTATTTCATTTGAATTTTGTAAATATTGTATTTCTTTCATTGATTGACCTGGTGCATATGGGCTTACTAATTCAGGAAATATTGTTCCCATCTTTAGTCCAACACATGGTTTAAATGTTTTATCCATATATTGAACAGGAACATAGCTTTGTGCTAATTTTGGATTTGTAGGAAATACATCTTCATAATCTTCATCAAATCCGCATTCACAACTATCGTTGTCATAATTCTGACATGGACAATTATTTTGACAACTATTCTCTAAAATGTCTTTATTATTACAGTTATTGTTAAAATTATTGTTCATACAGCAACATTTTCTGTATCTACGATTAAACATTTTTCTTCCTCCTTCTGTTTTATATTACATTATATTCCTTTTTTTATGTTTTTGTTACAAATGTTATGTTCAATACATAAAAGTAAAAATTGGAATTTAAAACATCATATTTTTAAACTCCAATTTTTACTTTTTAATTAAGTTTTCTATTACTTCAACATTATTTTATTTTAATAAATACTTTTTTGGTAATAATTTAACCATTTTATGTTTTTACCTAATTTCATAGTCTTTCTTTACATTTTTTTCACGATTGTTAAAAATTTTCTTGCCTTTTGCAACATTTCCTTTATTTTCTTTCGAAACAAATATACCCAAATCAGCTTCTCCTTTATTAATTACATATTGATCAGAAATCGTAACTTTATTTCCATCTTGCTTAACTCTCGCACTACTCACATCAAATAAATTTGACTCAATTAATAAATTAAATATATCTTCATTTTTGATATTTAATGAATCAAACTTAGAACACTTGTTATACAACTTATGTTGCAACTTTAGGAGTAATTTAAAATTATCTTCCTTCATTGTATCCGAAAAAGCTTGACCTAATCCCAATGATAAATCTTTTGAAATAGCGCATCTATTTCGATAATAATCCCACAACTGAACATACTCTAGTGCCTCTTTTTTGCTCGATATATTTTCAATATCTTTCTCGATACACTTTAACGAAAGCTTTTCTAACTTTTTTAGTTGTTCATCACAAACCTTTTCTATGACATTAGAAAGATTTTTTCGTTCCATTTCTGAGTTTTCTTCTTTATCCTTCATACCTTCCAAAATATCTACAATTGTATTTTGATAACTCTTGTTTACTTGATTTGCTTGAGATAATGATTTTTCAAAATTTCTATCCCATGAATCTGAATGATTCGATTTCCATGTATCAACTAATTTTTGATTTGACTTTTCTTTATTCTGAGCCACTTTATATCGCTGTTCCAATTCCTTTATTGATTCTATTTTAACAGATTCATAATTACTATTCCAACAAAGAGTTAAATTATTTATCAATGAATACATTTCCAATCCAGAACCTTCTCCATATTTACTATCCAACTGATTAGTTAAAAAATCACATAAATAAGTAGTTGGATTTTTCATATAAGAATCCATCAATTTTTCTCCAACTAAATACGCTAATTTATTATATACAATTGTTGGTATAGAATAACTAGTTTCACTTATCAAATCAAGCTTGTCTACATTAAAATCTCGTACATATTCAGCCTGGTTATTACTATGTCCTTCTCTTAATAAACTGTCAAGATACGAAGAATACAAGAAAAAATTATCTTCGCTTACTTTTTTTAAAGATAATTCATCATCTTCCGAATTATATGTATATATATTCTCTTGATAACTAGCATTTTCTTTTCCAGATAATTGAGCAGAATGTTGCAATTCATGTACAAATATATAAGGTTGCCCTTTATATTTCTTCATATCAGAAGAAATACGCTTTCCAGCAAAAGTTAAATATTCTGGTTGCAAAGCTATTACATTCGTCTCCTGTCTATAAAAAGCCCCTACTGAAGGTTTATCTTTAAAATAATTCGCATACTCATTATCCCCATCTAAATCATCTACAAAAACAACATCATTTAGATTTTCTAATAAATTAATTATGCTTTTTTTAAAATCATTTTTGTCTATTGCTTGAGTACCCTTTTGTTTAGCATTTCTGTCAAAATTTTTATCTATTCCTTCAAATAAAGCCACCAACTGTTCCTTAACTCTGTCTGCTTCACCAGTTATTTGTGAATATTCGCCTAACCCTTTTTCTTTTCTATTCTCAATCAATTGATTTACAATTTGCTCGCTTTCTGACACAACTTTTAGATTTTCTTTAAAATCATTTTTTTCATCTAATTCATGTACTTTTATAGTATCATATTCACTTGCTTCTACTGGAGTCGTCATATTTCCAGCTAGTCCAACTGAAGATAATACAACAAATAACATCTTTTTTAACTTTGTTATGAACTTATTTTTTTGTGGTACTGGTAAATTTTCATTCAAAGTTTATCACTCCCATTTAATATTCTCTTTTAACTTATTCTTTCATCTTTATCATATTATACTATAAGCTGTTTTATGATACAATATTTTTTTGAAATAATTATTATTTTGTCATCTATCGTTTACTTTAAACAAATTTTATGATAAAATATACATAATATTTGATAAATGGAGGTAAATAATGAAAGCAAACGAACTAATACTTATACTAGATTTTGGAGGACAATATAACCAACTAATTGCAAGAAGAGTAAGAGAATGTAATGTATATTCTGAAGTTGTACCTTATGATATAACATTAGATAAAATAAAAGAAAAAAATCCAAAAGGAATAATATTTACAGGAGGTCCAGCTAGTGTATATGGAGAGGACTCTCCAAAATGTGCTAATGGAATATTTGAACTTGGAATACCAGTTCTAGGAATATGTTATGGAATGCAACTTATGACATATACTTTAGGAGGAAATGTTGCACGAGCTGAAAAAAGAGAATATGGAACAATACCTGTAAATATTGAAAATTCTTCTTTATTGTTCAAAGAATTTGACAATGAAAACAACTTTTTAATGAGTCATACAGATTTTGTTGAAACTGTACCAGAAGGATTTAAACGCATTGGATATACATCATCATGCCCTAATGCAGCTATGGAAAATGTTGAAAAAAAATTATACGGAATCCAATTCCACCCAGAAGTAAATAACTCTGTTAATGGTATAAAAGTAATTAAAAACTTTTTATATAACATTTGTGGTTGTGTTGGTGATTGGAAAATGTCTTCATTTGTAGATGATTCTATACAAATGTTAAAAGAAAAAATAGGAAACAAAAAAGCTTTATGTGCCTTGTCTGGAGGTGTAGATTCTTCTGTTGCAGCAGTTTTATTAAATAAAGCAATTGGTCAAAATTTAATTTGCATATTTGTAGACCATGGTCTTCTTAGAAAAAATGAAGGTGATGAAGTTGAACAAGTATTTAGAAATCAATTCAACATTAATTTAATTAGAGTTAATGCAAAAGATAGATTTTTAAGCAAACTTGCTGGTGTTTCTGACCCTGAAACAAAAAGAAAAATTATTGGCGAAGAATTTATTCGTGTTTTTGAAGAAGAAGCAAAAAAAATTGGTAGCGTAGATTATTTAGTTCAAGGTACTATTTATCCTGATGTAATTGAAAGCGGTCTAGGTAAAGGTGCTGTAATCAAAAGTCATCATAATGTTGGTGCTTTGCCTGATTATGTTGATTTTAAAGAAATTATTGAGCCATTACGTAATTTATTTAAAGATGAAGTACGAAAAACTGGTTTAGAATTAGGCATTCCTGAAAACTTAGTATATAGACAGCCTTTCCCTGGTCCAGGTTTAGCAATTCGTATTATAGGAGATATAACAGATGAAAAATTAGAAATTTTGAAAAATGCTGATAGCATTTTTAGAGAAGAAATTGCAAATGCAGGATTGCATAAAAATATAAATCAATATTTTGCTGTTCTTACAAATCTAAAGTCTGTTGGTGTTATGGGTGACGAAAGAACATACGATTATACAATTGCTCTTCGTGCAGTTGAAACTACAGATTTTATGACAGGTGTTTGGAGTAAAATTCCTTATGAAATTTTAGAGAAAGTTTCTAGTAGAATTGTAAATGAGGTTACTCATGTAAATAGAGTTGTTTATGATATTACAAGTAAACCACCTGCAACAATTGAATGGGAATAAATTATTTAATTAAATTTATATTATAGGAAATTTGGAGAATTTTCCTATAATATAAAAGAAGAGTCTAAGATTTTTCTAACGCATAACTTATCCGTAATTTACACTCATACGGCTAAGAAATCTGTCAAATGCAAATTTTAAGAAAATCTTAGGCTCTTTATATGCTTTTTAAGCAGACTCTATATTTTTAGTTTTTGTCATTTTTCTTGTTTTATTTTGTTGCGAATCTATTACTTTATTTTCATTTATAATTAATGTAGGTTTACCATCTTCTGTTACTGTAGATTTTGTTATAATACATTTTTCTATTTTTGGATTTGATGGTATATCAAACATTATATCTCTCATTATTTCTTCAATAATAGAACGTAATCCTCTAGCACCTGTTTTTCTTTCAATAGCTTTATCAACAATAGCTTCTAAAGCATCTTTTTCAAACTCTAATTCTACATCATCTAATTCAAATAATTTTTTATATTGACTTACCAATGCATTTTTTGGCTCTACCATAATTTTTATTAAAGCCTCTTTATCTAATTCTTGTAATGTGGCTATAACTGGTAATCTTCCTATAAATTCAGGTATTAAACCAAATTTTAATAAATCTTGTGGTAATAATTCTTTAAAAATTTCATACCTACTTATTTCTTTTTCACTTTTTATTATAGTACCAAAACCTATTGCTTTTTTGCCAGTTCTATCTTTTATTATATTTTCTAATCCCTCAAAAGCACCTCCACATATAAATAGTATGTTTTCTGTATTTATTTGCAATAATTCTTGATGTGGATGTTTTCTTCCTCCTTGAGGTGGAACTGAAGCAACCGTTCCTTCAACTATTTTTAATAAAGCTTGTTGAACACCCTCTCCACTTACATCCCTTGTTATAGATGGGTTTTCTGATTTTCTTGTTATCTTGTCTATTTCATCTATATATATTATACCTTTTTCTGCTTTTTCTATATCTCCATCTGCTGCTTGAATAAGTTTTAATAAAATATTTTCAACATCTTCTCCAACATATCCAGCTTCTGTTAAAGTAGTAGCATCTGCTATTGCAAATGGAACATTTAAAATTCGTGCTAAAGTACTTGCTAATAAAGTTTTTCCACAACCTGTAGGTCCCAATAATAATACATTACTTTTTTGTATTTCTACATCATCACCCAATGACTTTTCCTCATGTGCAATTCTTTTATAATGATTATACACTGCAACAGACAAAGTTCTTTTTGCTTCTTCTTGACCTACAACGTATTCATCTAATATTTCTTTTATTTCTCTAGGATTTGGTATTTTTTCTAAATTTGCTATTGAATAATCATATTCATATTCTTCTTCATAATACTCACTATCTATAATTCCATTACATAATTCTATACATTCATTGCAAATATATACGCCTGGACCTGCAACTAATCTTTTTACACTTTCTTGTGACTTTCCACAAAAAGAACATTTTACACTTTTAGGTATATCATTTTTTCCCATTATAATCACAATCCTTCCTATTGAAACAAAAACGACATGATTAAATAATCTAAAAAACAATCATGTCTAGTTTTTGCTCTTGCACTTATTTTCTTTTATCCATTATTCCATCTATTAATCCATATTGTAATGCTTGCTCAGCTGTCATATAATTATCTCTTTCTGTATCTCTTTCAATTGTTTCTAGACTTTGACCAGTTCTATCACTTAACAATTTATTTAATTTTTCCCTTGTTCTAACCATATGGTCTGCATGTATTTTTATTTCAGTAGTTTGACCAGAAAGTCCTCCTCCACCAATTAAAGGCTGATGTATTAAAATTTCTGCATTTGGTGTTGCAAATCTTCTTCCCTTTTCTCCAGAAGCTAGCAATACTGCTCCCATACTTGCAGCCATACCTATACAAATAGTAGATACTGGACATTTTATATAGTTCATTGTATCAACAATTCCCATTCCATCTGTTATAGAACCTCCAGGTGAATTAATATATAGATTAATTTCTTTATCTGGATCTTCAGATTCTAAGAATAACATTTGTGCTATTACCAAACTTGAAGTTGTTGGATTAACATCTTCCCCTAAAAATATTATTCTATCTTTTAATAATCTTGAAAAGATATCATATGACCTTTCCCCTTTACTTGTTTGTTCAATTACATATGGTACTAAACTATTTTCTAACATAAAACCTCCTTCTTTGAGTATATATACTCTATTTAAATTTATAATGTGCAATTCATAAATACAATTTTTCAAACTATTCTATTTATAAATTGTAGTTTCTAATACAAAAAAGTAGGGCTAATATTATGATTTATAAAACTCCCCTACCTTTCTTTACTACTTATAATTAAATATATTGTTTAATTATTTCATTTTTGCATTTTTTACTAAGAAATCTATAACTTTTTCTGATTCAATTTCTTTTTTTATGTAATCTCTTACGTTCTCATTTTCTTTCAATTTATCTGATTCTTTTCCATAGTTTTCTGCCATTTCATCTATTTTTTTGTTTATTTCATCTGCTGTTGCTTCTATTTTTTCTTTTTTTGTTATAGCTTCTATAATAAGTCTTGATCTTATTGCCTGTTTTGCAGGTTCTTCATATTCTTTATTTATTTCATCTTCTGTTTTTCCTACTATTTGTAAATATTTTTCTAAATTTAAACCTTGATATGATAGTCTTGTTTTAAAGTCATTTAACATATTTTCAATTTCTATTTCTAACATTCCTGATGGAATATCTATTTCTGATTTATCACATATTGCTTTTATAACTGCTTCTTGTTTTTCATATTTTTCTTTTTCATCATATTCTTTTTCCAATTTTTCTTTTATACTATTTTTTAATTCTTTTAATGTATCAAATTCACTTACATCTTTTGCAAATTCGTCATCTAATTCTGGTAATTCTTTTTTCTTTATTTCATGTACTTTTACTTTAAATACAGCATCTTTTCCTGCAAGCTCTTTAGAGAAATATTCTTCTGGAAATTTTACTTTAATATCTTTTTCTTCATCTATTTTTATTCCTATTACTTGGTCTTCAAATCCTGGTATAAATGTATTACTTCCAATTTCTAGTTCGTGTTCTTCTGCTTTTCCACCTTCAAAAGGTACTCCATCAATAAATCCTTCAAAGTCAATTACTGCTATATCTCCTTTTTCTACTGCTCTATCTTCTACACTTACTAATCTTGCATTTTTATTTTGTATTCTTTCTAATTCTTCATCAATGTTTTTATCTGATACATTATACTCAATTTTTGGTATTTCTATACCTTTATATTCACATAATTTTATTTCTGGCTTTGTTTGTACTACTGCTGTGAATATTAAATCTTGTCCCTTTTCTATTTGAGTAACATCTATATTTGGACGACTTACTGCTTCTATATTATTTTCTTTTAATGCTAATTCATATTGCTCTGGTAGTATATCATTAAATGCATCTTCATAAAAAATTTCTTTTCCATAATATTTTTCTACAATGTGCATTGGTGCTTTTCCTTTTCTAAAGCCTGGAATGTTAAAATATTTTGCATTTTTAAAATATACTTTTTTTATTGCTTCATCAAACTTTTCTGCTTCTATTGTAATTTCTAATTTAACTTCATTTGCATTTTTTGTTTTTTCTACTTTACATTTCATTTCATTTCATCCTTTCTTGTGCTAACCAATAGCGTTTATATTATACCATATTTTTCATATATTGCAAGAAAATTTTAGAAATTTTTTCAAATAACCTTGTTTTTTTTTATTAATTGTGGTAAACTTATTATCAGTCAAATTATTTTAACTGATTAGGAGGTGCAATTTAGAATGGCAAAATGTATGATATGCGATAAGTCAATTCAATATGGTAACGCACTTAGCATTACTCGTTCTCATATAAGCAAAAGAAATACTCGTACTTTTAAACCAAACTTAAGAAGAGTTAAAGCAGTTGTTGATGGTGAAGTAAAGAGAATTTATGTATGTGCTAAATGCTTAAAAGATGGAAAAGTAAAAAGAGCATAAAAAAAGTGAGCCTAAGATTTTCTTAAAATTTGCATTTGATAAATTTCTTAGCTGTATGAGTATAAACGAATTACGGATAAGTTATGCATTAGAAAATCTTAGGCTCGTTATATTTCTCTAGTATGAAAATTTATCCTACTTGGTTCCTAATTCATATATTGCTTGTGCATAAACCTTACTTGCGATAATCAAATTGTCAATCGTAATAAATTCATCTACTTGATGACACATATCCTGTTGATTTGGCAAATTAGCTCCAAAAGAAATACAATTTTCAAATGCTCTTGCATATGTTGCCCCACCTATAGCTATAGGTTTTTCATTCATATTTGTAACTCTATTAAAAATATTATTTAATGTTGTTACTAAATAATTATCTTTTGGAATATATAATGGTTCTTTTTTTCCTCGTACTTCACATTTTATATTATTAAATTGATTTACTACTTCTATAAATTTGTTTTCTATATCTAAAATCTTTGTATTTACAGGTACTCTTATATTCATTCCAATTTGAATATTATCTTCATTAAAGTCTAAAGTTCCAACATTTAATGTTAAAATTCCAGATTCATCTTCATAATCTATTTTCAAATTTTCACCATTGTACTGAATGCCAACAAATTTTTCAAAAAATTCAAAAATTTCAATATTTATATTATATTTGTTAAATATTTTATATAAAACATCTATTAATCTAGATATTGCATTTACTCCTAAATCAGGATGTGCCGCATGTGCTGATATTCCATATGATGTTAATTTTATCTCATCACTATAGATTTGTTCTACTTCTATTTTATAATTTTTTTCTTTTATAATTTCTCTTATATCATTTATAAATTTATTATTTTGTATTTTATTACTATCTACTTTTAGTACCACAGTACACAATTTAGGTACAACATTTATTGCATTATTATTACAATCTATTGTCTTTATTACTATTGCATTATCTTTATATTTAGCGTATTCTTCTTTTAAATATATAGTTAAAATTCCTTTTTCAGCATATATACATGGAAAATCTGCATCTGGACTAAATGAAATACTTGGAAGTTCTTCATGTTGTTTATAATAATTTATACATTTCCAATCATTTTCTTCATTTAACCCTAAAATCAAGCGAACTCTTTTATTTAATTTTGTGGAATTAGTAACTGCCTTCATAGCATATAAACTGCTTATTACTGGTCCTTTATCATCAATTGCTCCTCTTCCATAAATTCTATCATTTGATATAGTTGCAGAAAATGGTTCATACTTCCACCCTTCTCCTGCTGGTACTACATCTAAATGTCCTATTATCCCAATTAATTCTTCGCCTTCTCCACATTCTATATATCCACAATATCCATCTATATTTTTAGTTTTAAATCCCATCTTTCTTCCTAAGTTTAACATAAATTCCAATGCCTTATTACAATTTTCTCCGAATGGTTTTTGTTGATTATTAGTTTTTTCATATACACTTGGTATTTTTATCAAATTACATGTATTCTCTATTATTTCATTTTTATAATTTTCTATAACACTTTCAAACATATTGGCCTCACTTTTTATATTCTACATCAATATCTTTACAAAAAATCTTTGGTATAACATTTAATAAAACGGTCTATCAATAGTTATAATAAACTCAAATTCTGTTTGCTCATTTTCCAATTTATTCTTTAATAGACTTTTTAATTTTTCTTCTGTATATTCTTTATCAAAAGGTATTATAACATCAAAAATAATTTTTGTCTTTTTATCTCCAACTATCATTCTAAAATCATGTATTTTTAAAGTGTCATCAAAATCTCGAAAGATTTCTTCTATTTTTATTTTTAGATTATTTGTTTTTTCATCATTCAATTCTAATGGATCAATATGTATTGTTATTTCAATTCCTAATTCTTTTTTTACTTTCTTTTCTATACTATCTATTATATTATGTGCTATAACAATATTTATATCTGATGAAACCTCAGCATGTACTGTTGCAAAGTTATTTTCTGCACCATAATTATGTACAACCAAATCATGTATTCCTTTTATTTCTTCATTTTCTAACATAATTTTCTTTATTCCATCAATTTGAGTTTTAGTTGCAGGCATACCAAGTAAAGGATTTATTGTTTCTTTTAATGTATTCAATGCTGTTACTATAATAAATATAGAAACCACAAGTCCCATATATGCATCTATATTAATTTTAAAAACTCCCATTATAAATACAGCAATTAACACTGCCGTTGTTGAAATTATATCATTTCTTGCATCTATTGCATTAGCTTTTATTGTAGTTGAACTTATTGCTTTAGAAAAATCTAAATATACCAGTAATTGAACTACTTTTCCTATAATAGCTATTATTAAAACTAAATATGTTGCAAAATTTATTGATATTTCTTCAGGAAAAAATATATTTTCTATTGATGTTTTAGCAAATACAACTCCCATAGATAAAATTAATAACGAAATTATAATTCCAGCTATATATTCATATCTTGCATGACCATATGGATGTTCTTTATCTGCCGGTTTATTTGCTAATTTAAAACCTATAATTGTAACTATACATGAACCTGAATCAGATAAATTATTAAATGAATCAGCTATTATTGTTACACTATTTGATATTATTCCTATAACTAATTTTATTAAAAACAAAATAAAATTAGTTATTATTCCAAATGTTCCTGCAACAATCCCATAACGATTTCTCACATTTGTATCTTGAACATTTTTATAATCTTTTATAAATAATTTTTTTAACATTTTATTTCCTCTTTTTGTTATATTTCAATAACTCTATATACATTTTCATTAAAATTCAACTTATTACATTTAACTTTTACTGAATTATAACTTTTTTTTAGTTAACTTTATAAATTGTATTACACCATATGTTATAAATACTCCTATTAATACACCTAAACTATCTATACATATATCTCTTATTTCTCCGCTTCTTCCTTTTACAAACAATTGATGAAATTCATCTGTACACGCATAAAATATGCCAAATAATAAACTATATATAAATTTATTTTTAAATTTTACATTAAATGTATTTATGTAAGAAAATACCAGTATTCCACCTATAGTATAAATAGAAAAATGTGCTAATTTTCTTATTGGTGTTTCTATTTTTATAGATAATTGTTTTCTTTCATCTTGTGTTATTTCTTTATTTTTAGTTATTACATTAACAATCTTTTCTGATATACTTCCACTAGCTTGACCTGATTTTTCTGCTACTTGATTAGAAAATGAAAATACTACAATCATCCATATAATTATTAATGTTAAATATATGTACTTTACTATTTTTTTATTCATATTACCTCTTTATCTATTTTCTAAAACCTTGTTTATTATTGCCATTCTAACAAATACACCATTTGTCATTTGAGGGAAAATTCTTGATTTACTACATTCTACTACATCATCTGATATTTCTATATTTCTGTTAAATGGAGCAGGATGCATTATAATCGCATTTTGTTTCATTTTATTTACTTTATCTATTGTTAATCCATAATTTTTATTATATTCTTCAATAGAAATTTTCATTTCTTCTTCTAATCTTTCCCTCTGTATTCTTAATAACATTACTACATCTACTTCAGGTATCATTTTTTCAAAATTAACAAATTCTAAGTCTTCATCTCTAAATTCTTCTGGTCCTGCTGTATATACTTCCATTCCTAATCTTTTCATTGTTCTTATATTTGAATGTGCTACTCTTGAATGTTTTATATCTCCAACAATTAAAACTTTTAATCCTTCAAATTTTCCATATTCTTCTCTTATTGTCATTAAATCTAATAATGTTTGGGTTGGATGATCTTGCTTTCCATCTCCTCCATTTATTATTGGTATATTTATATTTTGTAATTCCTTATAATATGCATCTTGCTGATGCCTTATTACAACTGCATTTACACCTATACTTTCAAATGTTTTTACAGTATCGTATAAACTTTCTCCCTTTTTCATACTTGATGTTTCTGTTGTAAAGTCAATTGTTTTACACCCTAATTTTAATTCTGCTACTTCAAAACTATAATGTGTTCTCGTTGATGGCTCAAAAAAAAGATTAGCTATAATTTTTTCTCCATTATAGTTAACCTTTTTACTACCTTTTTTAAAGTCAGTAGCACTGTCTAATATTTCATTTATTTCTTCTACTGTTAAATCATCTAATTTTAAAATATTCATTTTTTTCACATTCCTTCCTTAGACATATTTTAGTTGGAAAAGAATTAAATTTTTCAATCTTTTCCTCCTTTTTATACATTTTCAATATTATACAAATTTTGATATATGTTGTCAATATTTTTGTTGAAAAATACATTGAATTATTTTTACTTTATTGTTATAATTTACATTAGTTTGAAGAAAATAATTATACTTATGAATTTTATAATAAGATAATTCAACATAATTATTTTACTAATTTTTATTTATGACATTTTGTCAGAATGGAGGAATTTATGTCTACACCACACAATGAAGCAAATATTGAAGATATTGCAAATATTGTAATAATGCCTGGAGACCCACTTAGAGCAAAATATATAGCTGAAAATTTTTTAGAAAACTATGTTTTAGTTAATTCTGTAAGAGGAATGTATGCATATACAGGAACATACAAAGGAAAGAAATTAACTGTAATGGCATCAGGAATGGGAATGCCTAGTATGGGAATTTATTGTTATGAACTTTATAAATTTTATAATGTTGATTATATAATTCGCATTGGTTCTTGTGGCTCATACGGTCCTGACTTAAAACTTTTTGATATTATTCTCGCTAACGAAGTTTTTTCAGAAAGTAATTTCGCATTAACTTTTAATAATGATAATTGCCATATAGCAAATTCTGATGATACATTAAATAATATTATACTTTCTACTGCACTAGAGAATAATATTAAAATTGTAAAAGGTAATACCGTTTGTACAGAATGTTTTGATTTATATATGACTGATGTAAATAAATTTTTAGAAAGAGTACCTAACAACTTCAATCCATTAGCAGCAGAAATGGAAGCATTTTCTTTATTTTATATAGCCAAAGTTTTAAATAAGAAAGCAGCTTGTTTAATGAGTGTTGTTGATTCAAAGTATATAAAAAATGTTGCAACTGCCAAAGAACGTGAAGTTGGTTTAAATAATATGATTTCTTTAGCTTTAGAGAGTTCTCTCAAATTGTAAAATCAGAACCTCATATAAAAGCAACACAAATAACTAATAGTCAACCTTGATGTAAAAATAAGGTTGACTATTAATATTAAATTCTATATATGCATTGCTTTTTTTATTAATCCTACAAATAATGGAGCAGGATTATTTGGTCTTGATTTTAATTCTGGGTGAAATTGTGAGGCTATAAAATATGGGTGATCTTTTAATTCAACTATTTCTACTAATTTGCCATCTGGAGAAGTACCAGAACATATTAAACCAGCTTTTTCTAAAGTTTCTTTATATTCATTATTATATTCAAATCTATGCCTATGTCTTTCTGATATATTTTCTTTTCCATATACAGCTTTTGCAAGTGTTCCATCTTTAATTATACAAGGATATGCTCCTAAACGCATTGTTCCACCTTTTTTATCTATATCTTTTTGTTCTTTCATTATATGTATTACAGGATTTTTAGCATTCTCATCAAATTCAGATGAATTACAATTTTCTAATTTTAATACATTTTGTGCGAACTCTACAACTGCCATTTGCATTCCTAAACAAATACCTAAAAATGGAATTTTGTTTTCTCTTGCATATCTTATAGTTTCTAATTTTCCACTTATTCCTCTATTTCCAAAACCTCCTGGAACTACTATTGCATCTATTCCTTTTAGTTTTTGTGCAACATTTTCCCTTGTTATATCTTCTGAACAAATTAATTCTATATCAACTTTTACTTTATTTTCAAATCCTGCATGTCTTAAACTTTCTATTATTGATATATACGAATCTTCTAATTTTGTGTATTTTCCTACTACAGCAACTTTGACTTTTTCATTACCAATATTTTTAATTTGTTCTATCATTTTTTCCCATTTTTCATTATCTGGTACAAAACTATCTAATTTTAAATGATTACAAACTTCTCTTGCTAATCCTTCTTTTTCTAACATTAATGGTACAGCATATAAATTTTCTGCCGTTTTATTTTGTATTACACTTGTTTTTCTAACATTGCAGAATAATGCTAATTTTTCTCTAATACTCTCTGGCATATCTGTTTCTGTTCTACATACCAAAATATCTGGTGTTATTCCTAAACTTTGAAGTTCTTTTACAGAATGTTGTGTTGGTTTAGATTTTATTTCTTTTGAACCAAATATATATGGAATTAGAGTAACATGAATATATAATACATCTTCTGCATTTTTTTCAAGCCCTACTTGTCTTATTGCTTCAATCATTGATAGTCCCTCTATATCTCCAACTGTTCCTCCTAATTCTGTAATTACTATGTCTGTGTCTGTATCTTCAAAACTATATATTTTTTCTTTAATTGCATCTGTAACATGAGGTATAACTTGTACTGTCTTTCCTAAATAATCTCCTCTTCTTTCTCTTTCAATTACTTCAGAATATATTTTACCCATTGTAATACTTGAATTTTTTGTTAAATTTTCATCTATAAATCTTTCATAATGCCCTAAGTCTAAATCTGTTTCTGCTCCATCATCTGTAACAAAAACTTCTCCATGTTCATATGGATTCATTGTTCCTGGGTCTACATTTATGTATGGATCAAACTTTTGAATTGTAACTTTGTATCCTCTATTTTTCAATAATCTCCCTAATGAAGCAGCTGTAATTCCTTTTCCTAATCCTGAAACAACTCCACCAGTTACAAAAATATACTTTGTATTCATAAAAAATTCCATTCCTTTCTTGCTTTGCTCAAAGGCACACATAGAAATGAAAGTTTACATTCTTTCAACCTATCTTTCCTTTAGACTTTTACATCATTTCTTATTTATCTATTTCTTTTAATATTACATCATGTGCGCTTCCCTCTTTTATGCTAATAGGTGATACTATTGTTAATCTTGCTTTTTCGTGCAATTCTTTTATTGTTATTGCTCCACAATTACACATTGTTGATTTTATCTTTGAAACTGTAACTGCTAAATTATCTTTTAAGCTTCCAGCATATGGTATATAGGAATCAACTCCTTCTTCAAATGAAAGCTTTTTATCTCCTCCCATATCATATCTTTGCCAGTTTCTTGCTCTATTTGAACCTTCTCCCCAATACTCTTTTACATAATTATTGCCTTTTTTGATAATTCTTGTAGGACTTTCATCAAAACGTGCAAAATATCTTCCCATCATTACAAAATCTGCTCCTAATGCTAAAGCTATGGTTATATGATGGTCATAAACAATTCCACCATCTGAACAAACTGGAATATATATACCCGTTTCTTCAAAATATTTATTTCTTGCCTCTACAACATCCATTAAACTACTTGCTTGTCCTCTTCCTATACCTTTTGTTTCTCTTGTGATACAGATAGAACCTCCACCTACACCAACTTTTATAAAATCAGCTCCAGCGTCTGCTAAATATCTAAATCCCTCTGCATCTACTACATTACCAGCTCCTATTTTTACAGTATCTCCGTATTTTTCTCTTACATAATCAATAGTTCTTTTTTGCCAAATTGAATATCCATCTGATGAATCCATACATATCATATCAACTCCGGCTTCTACTAATGCAGGTATTCTTTCTTCATAATCTCTTGTATTTATTCCTGCTCCTACTATGTATCTTTTTTGTTCATCTAATAGAGAATTTGGATTATGTTTTCTCTCTTCATAATCTCTTCTAAATACTAAATATCTAAGATTTCCTTCCTCTGTTAAAATTGGTAAACATGCTATCTTATTTTCCCATATAATGTCATTTGCTTCTGATAATGTTATTCCTTCTTTTGCACATACTACTTTCTCTTTTGGTGTCATATATTCATCAATTGGTGCTTCCATATTGTCTCTTGATATTCTATAATCTTTATCTGTAACTAAACCTAAGAATTTTCCTTTTGCACTTCCATCATCTGTTATTATTACTGTTGAATGTCCTGTTTGTTTTACTAGTTGTAATACTTCTTTTAATGGTGTTCCACTTTTTACATTTGAATCACTTACTACAAAACCTGCCTTATGTTTCTTTACATGACGTACCATTCTTGCTTGGTCTTCTATTGATTGTGATCCATATATAAATGCAACTCCTCCTTCTCTTGCTAATGCTATTCCCATTTCTTCTCCTGATACTGATTGCATTATTGCTGAAACCATTGGCACATTTGCATAATATTTTGCTTCTTCTCCTTTTTTGAATTTTACTAGTGGTGTTTTTAATGATACATTATTTGGTATACATCTTTCATCTGTTAAATTTGGTATTAATAGAAATTCGTCAAATGTTCTTGATATGTCTGGTAATATTTTTGCCATTTTTATTCCCCCCTAAATTAAAATATATTTTACATAATGCATATATTATATATTAAACGACAAAAGTTTGCAATATTTTTGTAAATTTTTTTACATTACAAATTCTTCCCATACTATATTTGCAAAATCCAATCCTTTATTTGTTAATTTTATTGTATCTCCATCAATTGTAAGCAATTTTTCATTTATTAAATATTCCAATTTATTCTTATATATAAATATAGGATTATCACCAAATTTATTTTTAAATTTTTGAATACTTACTCCATTTATTTTTCTTAATCCTAAAAGCATATATTCTAATTTCGTATCTTCAATAGTTTGTTCTTCATGAATAATTACATTTCTTTCAAAACAGCATTTTTCAATATTTGCTATATATTTTTCAACATCATTTATATTGGATTTTCTAATGTTATTAATATACGAATGTGCTGCTACACCTATACCTATATATTCTTTTTGTTCCCAACAATTTTTATTATGCATAGATTCATAGTCTTTTTTTGCAAAATTAGATATTTCATAATGATTATATCCATTTTCTTCTAACTTTCTTTTTGCAAACCAATACATTTCTCTTTCCAAATCTTCATTTGGCAAACTTATTTCACTATGTTTTATTTGATTACTTAATTTTGTTCCTTCTTCAACTATTAATGAATACATAGAAATATGTGTTGGACACATTTTTATTATTTTTTGAATACTATCACTTACATCATTTATAGTTTGATTTGGCAATCCTATAATTAAATCTACATTTATATTATTTATTCCAACTTTTTTTACTAACTCATATGCTTGTAAAAAATCATTATAAGAATGGATTCTTCCTATTTGTTTTAATAATTTATCATTTGTACTTTGCAATCCTATACTTACCCTATTTATTCCACTTTCTTTGTACTGATTTAACTTTTCTTTATTAATTATTCCTGGATTTACTTCAATTGTTATTTCTTTTAAATCTAATTTTACGTTTCTACACTTTTTCAAAGTACTTTTTAATTCACATAGCAATTCATTTATATATGTACTTTCAATAAATGATGGAGTTCCACCTCCTATATATATTGTCGTTACGTTATAAAATTGTTTATTATCTAAACTTTTTTCAATATTTTGTATTTCTTTTATCATACTTTCTATATATCTATGTATAATTTTTTCCTTATTACTATATGATATAAAATCACAATAATAGCATTTTTGCTTACAGAATGGTATATGTACATATATTCCTAATTCATTCATATTTTATCTCCTTTTACAATATATTATTAGTCATTTGCAAAACTCTAAAAATCTTGCAAATACTTAACTTTTTTTGTTATATATATGTTATTTTTCTCC
>CANRBL010000018.1 GCA_947628835.1 uncultured Clostridia bacterium
TATATTATTTATTAATTAAATTCTAGTATATATAAAACACACTTTCAACCATCAAAATTTGGCAAAAATAAAAGAGCCCTCTAGTCCTTTACGGAACTTCGATACGCTCTTTTTTTACACTCTTTTTATTTTATTGTTAAATTTATATTACAAAATTATGCTTTTCTCGATTTTTTCTTAGGGAAAACTAGCTTTAATGTTCTTCTTTACTAAAGAAAGTCAGTCTTAATATACTTCCATCTTCACATCTTTCCCCTTAAATGCATACACCAAATAAAAAGAAATAGCAATTATTTTTTGCTATTTCCCTTTTCATACATTTTAATACACTTTATTTCATTCTCTTCCCTCTTTTATGTTTTACCTTATATCTAATAATTACTATAGCAATAACTACTAAAATAACAAGGGCAAAAGAAGCATAAAGAGGATAATTTACTAACAATCCTGTAAAAGGCATAATTCCATTATATTTATTACTTTTATTAGAATTATCTTTTTTATTGTCTGTACTAGTTGAAGAATTATTTTCATCTTGTTTGTTATCTCCATTTGATGAACCATTACTATTTCCACTAGGTAAATTGTTTGTATCTTCTCCATTATCTCCTGTTGGAGTACTTGAATTTTCGTTATTTCCTCCTGATGGGTTACTTGGATTTTCCTCTTCTCCTTCTGATGGATTACTTGGATTTTCTTCATCTCCTCCTGATGGGTTATTTGGATTTTCCTCATCCCCTCCTGATGGGTTACTTGGATTTTCTTCATCTCCTCCTGATGGGTTACTTGGATTTTCTTCATCCCCTCCTGATGGGTTATTTGGATTTTCTTCATCTCCTCCTGATGGGTTACTTGGATTTTCTTCATCTCCTCCTGATGGGTTATTTGGATTTTCTTCTCCCTCTGATGGATCATCTCCTTGCGCATTACCTTCAACTACTGCAGATAATGTTTCTATTGGAGAAATATCCGTATTTTTTGATGCTATAGATGCTGCACTAACACTTGATTCTATTGGTGATATTTTTACTGTTGTTTCGTCTTCTGTCTTCATTTTTAATTTAATTGTTCCTACTTCAATTTTATCTATTGTACCTTGATCTTGTGTACTAACAAAATATAAATACAAATTTCTAGCATTTTTATCATAATTATATTTTTGTAATGTATAATCACTTAAAGTTTTACTCCATACAAATTCTACATTTGAAACATTATCTGTTTCTATATGTAATCCCATTTGGAAGGAAGCAATACCTGCTCCTTCCGCCTTATTGATACTTACAGCAATTTCATTTGTATTTGTAGCTTGTGTTAAAACAACTTTTGATGTATCACTTGCAGCATATGTATTATTATTTATAAGTAAACTTCCTATTAACAAGAATGATAATATTAAAATTAACTTCATTATTTTATTTAACTTCATCTGCATTTTCACCTCCTAAAATTTTCTTTATTATTGTGTAATTTTTATATTTGATAATTCATCTGGTACATCTATTCTATATGTATCACTTACCAATCTTTCTCCTTCGTTTGTTTCAGCATTATCTACACGATACAATTCTGCTCTTATAGATTCTGGTATTTCTGGCAATTCCCCATTTTCTGGTTCAATCCAGTAAATCCAAATACCCTCTGAAACTTCTCCTAACTCTCCGTCTTTAGGATCATCTGCTATAATAATTTGGTTTCCATCTACAATTTTATTATTTTCATCCCATAATTTTACTACATTGTAAGCTGGATTTCCTTTATAAGTTCCTGTAAATACTACTGAACCTGCTGGTATATATTGGTCTTCTGTTCCATATACATAGTTTTCTTGTAATTTTCCAATTCCTGCTTCTAATAATTCAACATTATCTCCTGTTTGACCTAATAAGTCTATTTCTGAAATAGATACTTCTGTTTGAGTACCTTTTATAACTAATCTTACATAAGATACATCATATGTATATAATTTATCACTATTTTCTTTATTGAAGTACACTGTTTGTGTAAGATTGTCTTCTGTAATGCTAAATGTACCTGTTTTTACAGTTTCCCAATTTGTTTTATCATTACTTACTTGTATTTCATATTGTTTAATAGCTTTTTCGTCATTTCCTGCTTTATATTTTAAAGCAACTAATCTTGTTTGTTCTTTTAATGATATAGTTATTGAACCTGGTTTTTCTTCCTTTTTGCTACCAACTTTTCCTATATATTCATCATCATCTGCATTATTAGCTATTTTTGAAATTGCTTTTTCTTTTTCTGGTTCACATGGGTCTTGTTCTGTTGCATCTATTGTTTTATCTTCATCTGAAATTAAGTTAGTTTCTACTACCCAATCTTGCTTACTTATACTTCCATCATGTGATACTTTTACAGGATTTAATACATATTCTTCTGTTTGATTCAAATATTTATCATATCCAATTACCTTATATGTAAATACTCTGTTATTTACAGTTTCAATTGTATCAATATATTCTGTTTTATCTGGTGTTACAAAGGCTACAGCTCTTGATACTGTTTTTCCATTTTCTTCATATGATCTTATTATTTCATATCCTAACATTGCATCTTTATTTTCTTCTTGATGATCATTTCCTAATGTAATTTTTATTTTATTACTATTATTTTCTTTTGATAAACTTGATACAACTTTTGTATTATTTACCATTTGTGCTTTATTTTCTAATTGATATGTTCTTGCATCATCATTTATATAATAAATTGCTCTTTCTTCTTCTTCAAATTGAGAAGCATATTCTCTTGTTGCATCATTTGGTTGCATTCCCCATCTTTCAAAGAATGGTAAGATATTCTTTTCAGCAGCAGCTACTGCTAATCTCATCAATGCATTATCCACATCTGCACCTGTTATATTTAATGCTATACCTTTTGGTTTAGGAGCTTGTGATACATCTCTTGCATAAGTGTCAACTCTTGCAAAGAATAAATTGTCAAATTGCTCTTCATATGTATTATATGTTTTATAATTATATCCTTTATCATATGCTAAATGTAATTGCCAATATAAACCTAATTGTGTGAATACATTTGATGCTCTTCCTATAGTTCCTGATGTTACTTTTTTGTACACTTCATCATATGAGAAACGAACTGATTCATTATCATCTTTAGCTTGTGCTAAAACTGAGAAATAGTTATTTGTTATTTCTGCAATTGCATATGCACTTTCGTTTATTATATGTCCTATTTCGTGTGCAATTCCCCAACCAAAGTATTGACCACTTTCATATTTTCCATTATCTGCTACAATTGGTACACCTGTTGATAATCCTTTTATTTCGTTCCATTCAATACCAATATGTTTTCCTCCTGCATACATAAATGCACCGGCAAACATTCTTTGATAACGAATATTTAATCTACTTACAGGATATTGATTCTTTGCTCCTGCCGTTCCTATTTTGCTTAATCCTTTATGTGAATAGAATAAATCTATCATATTTTCCATTGCAACTAAAGAATTATATAATTGATTTGTTTTTTCGGTTATATCTCCTGTTAATGGTTGTAATATTTGTTTTGAAGATACTGAATACATTATTTGGTCTAATACAATTTCAGTTGCTCCTAAAATACAATTGTTTTCTTGATAATCATAATCTATTGCTGATTTATTACTTCCTTTATGTAGTTCACCATGTTTTGTTTCTATTTGTGGAACTAATTCTTCTAAGCTTTCAATATATTTTTGAACTTCTGCTTTTTTATCTGTTTCTGTTTCCACTTTTGTTAAATCTAATACTGGAATTTCTTGTCCACCACTTACTCTAACACCATAAACTGCATTTGGATTATTACCAACATAATTTATGTATAAAGAACCTCCTCTTTCTACATCTAAACTGCTTATATGTGGTATTGTTATTTCATTTCTACCTATTTTTAATTTTTGACTATTTGAGATTGGTACTTCTTTAAACCATGCTGATGATTCTGCATGATATTGTGTTGCTATTAATCTTAAATCTGTTTCTTGGCCAACTTTCATATCTGGATTTCCAACATATATTACTATTGTTTCACCTTCATGACCAACAACTCCTAATGGCTGCCATGCATTTAGTCCACTTCTGAAAGTAATGTGACCATCTTTTGCTTCTGTAACAGTTGTATCTATTTTTATAGCTTCTTTTATTTTTTCATCATTCAAAATTTGTCTTGCTGTATCTATTTCTTTTTGTAAATTTTCTTTTTCTGGATGATATTCACCACTTACTTCATCTTTTGTATCTAATCTTTCTTGTAATTCATTAATTTTTTCATCATCTACATCACTTTTTAATGTTACATGCATTGGGTCTGCATATAAATCATAAATATCTTGTTCTAATGTATCATGCTCATAGAAACGCATTTCTGCAATTGTAATATTTCGTGGATTTCCATATGGTCTTCCTATTCCAATATTTATTTTATTTGTAGTTATTGGTTCTTCTAATTTTATAACTGTATAATCTCTATCATTTTCGTCTTTTCTCATAACTACTTCTGATACTTTTGCTGTTTTTCTTTGTCCTTGTTCATCATAATACATAATATTAGCACGTGTAAAACTATCTTCATTTTGAACTTGTGCAAATGCAAAATAACTCATTGTATAAAAGCCATCAAATTCAACTGTTGGTGCTTTTTCTCCTGGATTTGCTCCACCAACGTCCCAATCTGAAACTTGGTAATAAGATGCAAAACTGTCATCTACAATTCCAAATGCTGTTTTACCTGTATCTAATGGACTATCTACCATTTTACTATCATAGAAATTATTTAATATTACATTTTTTATGTGATTTGTTTTTTGGCCTTCTCCATTAGAAGTATTAATCAATTTATATTTTGGCATAATTGCAGGTGATACATTACTTGTTGTTGCTACACTTACTATAGATGCATTACTTTCTCCTAATTTGTTTACACCTGTTACATAAACTTGATATTTTGTATTATTTTCTAATCCGTCTATTTTATAACTGTTTGTTTTTAATCCTTCTGCTACTTTTTCATAATTTCCTGTTTGATATTTTCTATAATATACATTATATGTATCTGTGTTTTTCATATCTTTCCATGTAACGTTTATACTTTTATATGCTCCTGTTGCAGATACATTATCTGGTGCATCTGGTTTTTGGTTTGCCTCTGGTATTACTGTAATAGATGCACTATATCCACTCTTCCAATTTCCATTTGTAGATTGAACTTTTACCTTAAATTCTTGGCCATTTTTTATTTTTTCATTTTTAAAACTTTGTACTGTTATAGAATTTGTATCTACATTTTTAAATTCTGTTTCTCCATTTAATGTTATACTTACTTCATATCCTGTAACATTATCTGCTTTGTCCCATGTTACTGTAAATTCTTCACTTCCTGGTATTCCTTTTAAATTTGTTGGTATATCCATTTTTGGTGCTGGAATTCTTTCTTCCATATTATTTAAAAATTCTACTTTTGATATGTCTGCTAATAAATTGCTATTTGTTTCTGTTACTTTAATTGTAACTTTCTTTACTGCTACTTTATTTTTTCCTAAATTTATTACAATTGTACCATCACTTTCTGTTGTTATTGTTGCTGTGTTTGGGTCTAAAGCTGCAACTGCTATTCTTGAATTTACACTTGCTCTTGATGTTACATTAATTGATGATATTTTTCTTGATTGATTTTGATTGATGTTTTCTTGTTTCTTGATTGTAAGTGGAATTGTATTTCCATCTCTATCTTCAATTATTACTTCTCCATTTGTTATATTGTTTTCTGTTCTTCCAGATGGTGCTATTGTTATTCCTTCTGTAAATTCTTCGTTGTCTCCTAAATCTAATGTTATTTCAACTGGATTTGTATCAGATATTTTACCTGTTGTTGGTGCTAAAGCCACATAACTTTCATTATTTGTTAATACATCTTTTAAATTACCTTCTACACTTGTCCCTTTTGCTTCTACATTAGCATTTTCTACATTTAATAAATGTAATAATGTACCTTCTACATTTTCTTTTTTATTAAATGTAATATATGATAAATCTATTATATCTATTTTTTTATCATTATTTAAATCATATTTTTTGTTATATTGTTGTTTTTCTATTTGTGTCATCATAGCATTTTCATCTTTGCTATCTATAACTCCGTCTTGATTTACATCTCCTATACCTATAATTCCTATTTGTCCAGTTCCTGTTTGTACATTTTCTACGTTATGTCCATTTGTTAATTTTAATTGTGTTGTTCCTCCTGTTATTTCTATATTTTGTTTATATGGTACATAACCTTCTCCTTCAATTTCTAGTACATGTTTACCTGTTTCTAATTGTTCAAAATTGTAGTATAGTATATCTCCTTTTTCGTTTTTAGATGTGTTTTCGCTTTTTACACTTTCTCCATCTAGTTTTACAGTAAATATAGGACTTTCAATTGGTAATCTTAAGTCTATTTCTATATTTAACTTGTTGCCACTTTTACTACTTTCTTCTGGCTCTCCGCTTCTTGTTTTACCCTGTGTTGCATTCTGTCCTCCGCCATTTTCTCCATTACTAGACGTCCCATCATTTTCGGTTTCTCCACTTGACGATTGTCCCTCACTGCTGTTTCCACTATTAGCCATTTGCTCAGTATTTGCTATTTTTCTTGCTTGACTTACTTCATATGCCGTATTTACTGCTAATACCGATACATTTTGGCCTAATAATGCTACTAAGATACTCATAATAACTAATTTTTTTAAGATTTTCTTCATACATAACATCCTTTCTTTCATTTATTTAGGTAACTTGCTACCCATAGATTTATATAATTATACTATGAAACTAGCATTAAATCAATCTTTTTTACGATTTTTATATGATGTTTCAAAAATGTAATGTTTTTGTAATTTTATTGTAATATTTGCTTTACTTTAACGTAAAATTTATACCATATTAATGAATTTAATAGAACAAAAGCGGGCATTATTAATCTTTCTACTATTTAGAACATTTTAAAGTCCGCGTCTTTGTTCGTCCGCGAAAAATTGCATCGCAATTTTTCTGTGGAATGATTTATATAATTGGAAATGTCATTATGACTTTCCTAGAGTATAAAATAACAATCCACGGGTAAAACCCGTGGATTTTCATATAGGCCTATAAGGCCTTGTTACAAGCCACCGCTTAAGCGGTATCCGTTTGACGGCTTTACGCCATTTCTCTTGCGTTATTATTACTTACTACCCTTAAAAGGGTCTTTATATTCTTTTATTGTTAATTGATCTGACATCATATCTTCTTTTAATTGATTTTGTACATATCTATACACTGCTGTTTTGTTATTTCCTACCGTACTTACATAATATCCTGTACACCAAAACGCTCTATTTCCATATTTATATTTTAGATTTGCATGTCTTTCAAATATTATCAAGGTACTTTTTCCCTTTAAATACCCCATAAACGATGATATACATAGTTTCGGTGGTATACTTACATACATGTGTATATGATCTGGACATGCCTCTGCATTTATTATTTCCACCTCTTTTCTTCTACATAATTCTCTTAATATCATTCCTATCTCTTGTTTTAGTTTTCCATATATTTCTTTTCTTCTAAATTTTGGGGCAAACACTATATGGTACTTGCATTCCCATGTTGTATGTGCTAAACTATCCGTGTATGGACTTTTCATACGTCCCACTCCTCTCATAATTAATATTTTTAGCCGTCAAACTTTAAATATTATACCATGTTTGAGGTGGGAATTTTTGTTACTTTACTCAAAACTATAAGTTTTCCGTTACCACGGGCATAGCCCGTGGTTTACCCTTAAAGTTAAAGAGAGCCTAAGATTTTCTATTATAAGAAAATCTTAGACCCATTTTTTATCTTACAAGATACTTTATTGGAATTATTATTATCATATTATACCACTAACGATTTTTAACTTGGATTGATAATGTTTTCATTAATCAATAAAGTTTTCACTAATCCATATGGATTAACCCGAAAAAGATAATCTCCTCCTAATATACCCACTGATTTAGTATCTACCTCATTTAAAATTTTTTTTGCAAAAACTTCTTTTACGTCTGTGGTACCATGATTTAATAATACTAGTTTTAATTTTTTAAATTGTTTCAAGAAATTTATCATTTCATCTGCCTTCGCATGGGCAGAAAATTCTTTAGTATATTGCACATCTGCTTTTTTCTTTACCATTAATCCTTCTACTTGTACTGTTTCACCTACTTGAGCATCTATTAATTTTCTTCCTAGTGTTCCTTCAGCTGTATAGCCTGTAAATTGGATTAATGCATTTTCTTGCTGTATATATTCTAATATATACATTGGAGCTGGTCCATATGATCCCATTCCAGAACTTGTAACGATTATTTTTGGATTTCTATCTTTCAATATATTTATCCTATTTTCATCATCTACAAAAGTTATATTTTCTGGCAAAAAATCTGTTATTTCTAATCCCAATTTAGACTCACAATATAACTGAGTATATTTTTGAGTTAGCTTACCATCCAAATGTATTGGAATATTACTAGGTAGTTCTCCTTCTTCTTGCATTTTCTTTAATTGATACAAAATTTCTTGGGCTCTACCTAAAGAAAAAACTAATGCAACTACAGTGCCTCCTTTTTCTATACATTTTTTTACGTTTTCTTTTAAACATGGCTTTATTTCAGTAGAATACATATTTCCATAAGTTGATTCTTGCACTACTATTAATGGTAATTCTAAAACCCACTTTGGAATTGGCTGAACGTTAAAAAACATATTTCTGCAATTATAATCTCCTGTAAATAGAAGATTTATATCTTCATATTGAGGATAACTTATACTAACTAAAATTACTGCTGCACCTGGAAGATGACCATTAGGAAAAAATGTTACTTTGATATATTCTCCTATTTTTATTGTTTCATTGTATGTACATGGTCTCAATAACTGAAATGTTTTTCTCGCATCCACCTCATTATACAAGCTTTGTGAATTTTTTCTTTTTGCTATCTGTTTAAATACCTTAACCGTATTCATTATTGCTACTGGCAATAACTTACACGTTATATCAGTTGTATAAATTTTTTCCTTGTATCCTTTTTTAACCATATATGGTAACCTACCAATATGGTCAATATGATTATGAGTTACAAAACAACAGTCAATACTTTCTGGTTTAAATTGTAATTCATAATTTAAATTACTATACTCCTTTTCTTGAAACAAACCAAAATCTACTACAAACCGAATAGAATTGCCATCAGGCAATTTAACACTAACAAAATTGCCATCAGGCAATTTAACACTAACAAAATTGCCAGAACCAGTTACTTCCTGATTCATTGCCATTATATCGGCATACAATAGATCTTTTTTTCCCATAATAATTCCTCCTTCATTAAATTATAATTATTATTTAATGTTTATGTATGTTTCGTTTATTAGTTTATCATTTTATACAAATTATGTCAATTAGTTCACTTATACTTAGTAAAAAAATAATTACAAAATATTACTAATTAACCTTATTGCAAAAAATACAGAATGTTATAAATCAACCTTGACAAGTTTTATAATATAGCGTATACTATTTATGTAACTTTTCATTATTTTAATATAGTTATTTTTATATTAAATTATAGCTAATTGACAGGAGGTCGATTTAATGAAAAAAAATTATGATTACATCATTGTTGGTGGAGGTCCAGCAGGAAGCTTTTTTGCCTATGAGATGATTAACAAAAAACCTGATGCAAAAATTTTATTAATTGAGCAAGGAAAACGGGTAGAAGAGCGACATTGCCCAGAAAAGCAATGTGGAAAATGTATTAAATGCCAACCACATTGTAATATAACTTGTGGATTTTCTGGAGCAGGTGCATTTTCTGATGGCAAATTGTCATTATACAACCCAGAAGATGATGACTTTTATGTTGGAGGTAATCTTCATAAATACATAGGAGTTGATGAAACTAAAAAACTTATAGATTATACTGATAGTATATATCTTAAGTTTGGTGCTACATCAGAGTTAAAAGGTATTGCACACAAAGATAAAATTGCGCGGATTAGGAAAAAATCTGAAATTCATGGACTAACTCTAATAAATATTCCTATTAGACATCTTGGAACGGATAAAGCACATAAGTTATTTTCAACATTTGAAAATTACCTTGAGAATGCTGGAATAACTATGCTGTTTAATACATCCGTTACCGATATCTTAACACATGATAATAAGATTCTTGGCATTGTATTAAATAATGATGAAGCAATCTATACAGACCATCTGGTTTTGGCTGTCGGCAGAGTTGGCGCTAACTGGTTATTCAAGCAGTGTGAAAAAAATAACATTCGCACTGTTCCTGGCACTATAGATATTGGTGTTCGTTATGAACTTCCTGATGAAATCATGTACGAAATCAATAATTACCTTTATGAGGGAAAGTTTATTGGAAAGCCTAGTCCATTTAATGACAAGGTACGTACTTTTTGTCAAAATCCTAGTGGATTCGTGACAACAGAAGTATATGATAATGAAATAACGCTTGTCAATGGACATTCTTGCAAAGAATCAAAAAGCCCAAATACAAACTTAGCTCTGTTGGTTTCGTTAAATATTCCTAATGTGAATCCATTGAAATATACCAGGTATATCGCAAAGAATATAAATGATTTAGCAAATAATTCTGTATTAATACAGCGCCTCGGCGACTTAAAATATGGGAAGAAAACATGGCCAGAAGATATTTCCTCAAATAATGTAGTACCTACATTAAAATCTGCTATACCAGGAGATCTCACTATGGCTATGCCATATCGTATGATGACTGACATTATAGAATTTATACAAAATTTAGATAATGTCATTTCTGGATTTGCAAATGATGATAACTTGCTATATGGTCCAGAAATTAAATTTTATAGCAACAAAGTTGAATTAAGCAAAAATTTTGAAACTAGTGTTTCTGGCTTATATGCAATTGGAGACGGGTGCGGCTTAACAAGAGGCTTGATGATGGCTTCGGCTTCCGGCGTGCAATTAGCTAGGGTTCTGAGTAATAATTAATATTGCAAATGACCTAAAAGAGAGAGTAAATTATTTGAAAATAATTTGCTCTCTCTTTTTTAATTATGACAATTAGAATAACTCAAACTTTGTGTTGTCTTCTATAATGTCTAAATTTAATTTACATGTTCTATATTTCCGCGGATTAGCAATAACTTCATATACAATATTTTCAAATATGTAATTTACAGTATTGCTTAATTCCCGAGCACCTGTGTCAAGAGACAATGATTCTTCTGCAATCTTTTCAAACAACTGCATATTATACTCTAATTTAATTCCTTTTTGACTTAGTTCGTTCTGATATTTCCTAAATGGAGATAATTTAGATCTTTTTAGAATATTAATAAGGTCCTTTTTTGATAACTTATTCATTTCTATAATTGTGTCTATTCTCCCTACAAATTCTTCAGGCATACCATATTCAACTAAATCTTTTTTTAGGAATCTGGACTTTTTACTACTAGTATCATTACTACTTGTAGCAAATCCTAACTGATTTTTATTCAGCCGTTTTTGTCTTATTTTTTCTAGCCCGTCAAATGCACCCAAAAATATAATTATAAGATTACTAGTGTCAAAGTCAATAGCCTCTTCACTAAAAATGTCCATCATATTAGGAATTTTAATTTTGGTTCCTTCAATGATTTTTAAAAGACTTTTTAAAACTTCTGTCCCAGAAACATCATGTTCAGCATGTCCTGCCTTTTTATCAATTTCGTCAATAACTATAATTCCATTTTGAGCTCTTTTTATATTATTGTTCGCATTATCTATAAGATTATATATCATTTCTTCGACATCTGCGCCATAATACCCTTCCTTAGTATATTTAGTTGCGTCTTCAATAGTATATGGAATATTTAGGCTTTTTGCTAGTTGTTTTATTGTAGCTGTTTTTCCTGTACCACTATTGCCTATTATCAACACATTTGCTTTAATAGATTTAAAATGTATTGCTCTATATATAGCTGTTATAATTTGCTTTACTTGAGTGTCCTGCCCTACAATATATTGCAATATATCTTTTTCTACTAATTTTATATCTGGTACGCTTTTTACTACATTATAATTTTTCTCATTTCCTAAGTTCTCGTTTTCCAATCTGTTTGAATAATTTGTTTTTTTAGAATTTGTTTTCTTTTTAGTCCTTTGTCCTTTTTTCGCCATGTAAAATTTCCGCTTCTCGTCATTTTTTCTTGTCATAATCAAAACCTCCTTTTGCATTTTACAAAATACATGGATTATTTACGAAGCTATTTTCAGAAAATACTTTCATTAACTGATACTTTTAAATAATCCTCACATTAAGTTACTTTATTTAATGTTATTATGAAAACTTTATACTATATATTCTATCATCTAAAAATAATTATGTCAATCAAAAATATTAACATAAAAAAGCGAGCCTAAGAATTTTCCTACTATATAAAAAAAGACACCTCTTTTGAAGTGCCTTTTTATATTGATATTATTTTTTATTTTTTTCTGACTCTTTATAGTATTTTGCAATCAATTCATCAAGCTCAATACTTAATTGATATGTCAAATTATAGTCTTGACCTGTTTCTATACTTTTATTCAGTTTATCTCTTAATTTACAAATTTCATCATTTAACATATCGCATCTCCTCTTTTCTATTATTTTATCTTAAGTATAGTTATAAATTAACATATTTTTACATTTAAGTCAACAAAACATCAACATATTTTTTAACTTTCGTATGACTAAAATTTTTGTTTTTTTCTATTGTTATACATTTTTCTCCATTAATTGCCAATTTTACTATTGTTTCGAACTATATATTATGTTATCATTACCAAATATTCTTATTTAATCTACTATGGAAATAACAATTTTTTCATCTTTAAAAACATCATCTAACACTTGTTTAGCATAATCTAAGTTAACAGTATCTATTTCTTCTAAATAATCAAAACTATTAATTCCTTTAAAAGAATCTGCTAAAAACATTCTTGCAATATCAGCAACATTATTATATTCTCTTACATATCCTCCATAAATCATTTTTCTTGTCCTGTTAAAATCATCTTCATTAATTCCATTTTGTTGCATTTGCTTTACTGTTTTCTTGAATTCTTCTAATACTTTCTTTGGTTCTTTTGATTGACCTGAAATTAATATATGTGCATAATCTTTTGAAAATTCATAGTCTAAACTTGGCATAGAATAAATTGTTCCTTCATTATACAATTTTTTATATAATTCTGAGCTTCCTCCTATTATCATATTTAATAATATCTCTATTGCAATATGTTTTTTTACCTTTTCTTTTTCTTCTGCTATTTTATCTTTTATTCCTATTGTATATAATGGTTGGCTTACATCCATTTTTTGTTCTACTTCATTTTTTACTACATTTTCCGGCTCTTGAGGATATATTCTCTTTATTTCTCCATTTGCTTTATTTGGTATTAATCTATTTTTTATTTCTTCAATTAGTTTTTCTGGTTCAAAATCCCCACATACAACTAATGTCATATTTGATGGATTATAAAATGTGTTATAACATTTATATAAAATTTCTTTGTCTATATCTTTTATTGTTTCTATTGTTCCTGTTATATCTAATTTAACAGGGTGATTATGATACATTGCCTCTAAAGTATTTAAATATACTCTCCATTCTGGATAATCATCATACATCATTATCTCTTGACCAATAATTCCCTTTTCTTTTTCTACATTTTCATCTGTAAAATATGGATGTTGAACATAATCCATAAGTTCATCTAATGCTTCATAAAATTTGTCTGTTGCTTCAAATAAATATGCAGTATGGTCATTTGTTGTATATGCATTTGCTTCAACTCCTAATGATGTAAGAACATCTAAACTATTTGTTCCATTTTCTTGTTCAAACATTTTATGTTCTAAAAAATGTGCAACTCCTTTTGGTACTTCTGTTTCATTTTGTTCACCTGGCACAACAAATTTACTGTCATTTGAACCGTAATTTGTTCCCCAAACTATATACTTTTTCTGCATACCTTTTTTTGGTATTATCATTACTGTTAATCCGTTCTCCAATTTTTCTGTATATAGTTTTTCTTTTACTTTTAAATTTTCTATAACTTGCATTTAATCCTCCATTACTAATTTTTTAAAAAATAAATTGTATTTACACTTACTTTTTGTGCTATATTTAATACATCATCTTTTGTTACTTTTTCAATTTTTTCTTTATATTCATCTAATGATACATTATTATTTGTTAATTCTTGTCCCAAAAAATAAGTGATTTCTGTATCTTGCTCATCATCAATTGAGTTTATACTTGATATTATTATTTTTTTACTATTTTGTAAGTCTTCTTCCGTAAAATTGCCATTTTTCATTTCTTGCAATTGCTGTTTTATTATTTCTAAGGCTTTTTCATAATTGTTTATTTCAATTCCACAATTTATAAATATATTGTTTTTATATCTTACATAACTTGAACTTGCAGTATATGCTAAACTTGCTTTTTCTCTGACATTTTGAAATAATTTAGAGTTTGCTGTTCCTCCTAATATACTGTTATATACAAGTACATCATATTTTAATTCTTCATTATTTATATTTATATCCAATCCTATTACAAGCTTTCCTTGTGTTACTTCCATTGACTCATTTACTTGTTTTTCTTCCATATTTTTCTTTTCTTCTAATTTACTTACTATATAATTTGGAGTTCTTGATTTAAGATTTAATATATTTTCATTTTTTTCTATTTCTGTTTCATCATTTTCTCCTAATATTCCAGAAACAAATATATCTATTTTGCATTCATCTTTTAATTTTAAATAATGTTCATATAAATTTTTAGAATTTATTTTTTCTAAATCTTCTACATATCCATATTTATATAGGCCAAATATTTCATTTTTGTACATTTCTTCTATACAACGATCTTGAGCATACATAGCTTTATTGTCTTTTTTTCCTTCAATTATATGCTTTATATTTTCTTTTTCTTGATTTACATATTCATCTTTAAAATGCCCACCTTCTACTAACGGATTACAAACTATGTCTAACAATTTTTCGACACTAGTTTTCAACATATTTTCATCTTTCTGTGGACAAAAGTTATCATTTATTGCTTCTAGATAAAATTTAAAAATATGATTGTCCCCTGTTTTATTAATTCCACAATCAAATGTTGCTCCATACATTTCTTCTAATTCTTTGCTTATTTGCTCCTGTGTAGGCATATTTTGACTTCCTCTTCTTAAAACAGCTGATAATACTGAATCAAATGTTATTGTTTCTCTATTTAATGGAGTTGTTAAAAATACTGCAACTAAATTTGTTTTGAATTTGTCTGTATTTATTAGATGAAGTTTCACTCCTTCTTTAATTTCTTTTACTTTATAGTCCATGTTTTCTAGCATATGCTAACTTTTACGCTAACATATTTCCTCCTTTTTATCAATTTCTTTATTTTTTCTTTATTATTATAAATAATTTTTTTAGATTTTATACTAAAATTTTCCTTACAACTTCATTTATTCTCTTTCCATCTGCTTTTGCTCCAATTTGTTCTTTTGCTTCTTTCATTACCTTTCCCATATCTTTAATTGATTCCGCATTTACTTGCTTTATTATTTGTTTTATAATATCTTCTAATTCTTCATCTGTTAATTGCTTTGGTAAATATTCTGATAATATCTCTATTTCAGTATTTATTTGCGCAATTAAATCTTCTCTTCCACTTTTTTGATAGTCTTCTAATGAATCTTTTCTCTTTTTTGATTCTTTTGCTATTATTTCTATAATTTGCTCATCTGTAACTTGTATTCCTTTATCCTTTTCTACTTGTAAAATGGCTGCTCTTACCATTTGTATTACATTTTTTCTTATGCTGTTACTTTCTTTCATTGATTGTTTTAAATCTTCTAATAATTTTTCTTTTAACATATTTCCTCTTTCCTTTCTTATTTTAAAATTTCTTTTTAATTCAAAAACGGAAGTTAAGAATCTTTTTATACCCCCAACTTCCTATTTTCTTTGCTATATGTATATTTTTTGTACATATATTTTTATTAGAATTTTCTTTTTCTTGCTGCTTCTGATTTTTTCTTTCTTTTTACACTTGGCTTTTCATAGTGTTCTCTTTTTCGAACTTCTTGTATAACCTCGTTTCTTGCGCATTGTCTTTTAAATCTTCTTAATGCGTCTTCTATATTTCCATTATTAACTTTTATTTCTGACATTATTATATTCCCCTCCTTCCAGCCATCTGAAAAACTGTTTTTGGAATTTTTCCTATTGGTATTGGTTAACCTTTTTCTATTTAACCTTTTATGTTCTATATTATATATTAAATTGTATCGTGTTGTCAATACAATTCATCGATATACAGAAAATTTTTGTAACTATGTAATAACAATATTTGTTACAGGTTAATGGTTTTAAAAAGATAAATTTCTAAAAGCATAGAAATATAAGATTTTCATTGCATTCCTCGGCTCATTACAAAGCTTAAGAAATTCTAACTTATTTTATGGCACCCTTTCACTCAACGCGAACTATTTCCATAAAATTGCGTAGAATTTCTAAAGCTTTTCCAATCACATTCGTCATTTCATTCAAATTCTTATATTTCTATGCTTTTAAAACTATTTTTATATAAAACCATTAACTTATAACCAATATTTAATACATTTGATATAAATTTCTTGCGTAAATTCCATAAATATGATAATATTATATATAATTAATTATTTATAAAAGGAGGAAAATTATGGCTAAGAATGATAAAAAATTAGAAATTGTATCTGGAAAAAATTTAGACTTAAATATCTCTCCTGTTTACAACCATATTAGTGCAACAAAACCAAAGACTCAAAATAAAAAGCCTAAAGATATAGTTATACCTAAAGAAACAAAAAAAGATGATGACAAATAGTATATACTAAGCACTAATATTAAAATAAAATATTTACATAAACATTGACAAAAATGCATATAATAGGTAAAATATTGTACATAATGACGAATTTGAAAAATTATGTATATTTTCAAACTATTTTTATATTGGAAAGGAATGATAAAAAAAATGAATGAGTACAGAACTCATAATTGCAACGAAATTGGTTTAGAAGATGTTGGAAAAAAAGTAAAAATTGCTGGTTTCGTACAAACTATAAGAGATTTAGGAGGAGTTGTTTTTTTAGATATTAGGGATATGTATGGAATAACACAAGTTGTTACTTCTGGTAATGCAGAAGATGTTGATTTTGCATCTCATATTCCAGTTGAATCTAGTGTTTCTATATATGGTACAGTTAGAAAAAGGGATCCTGAAACAGTCAATTTAAAATTAAAAACAGGTGAAGTTGAAATTTTTATAGAAGAAATGAAAATTTTAGGAAAAAGGACAAAAAATCTTCCTTTTGAAGTTAATGCTAATCAAGACGTTAGAGAAGATTTACGACTTCAATATAGATTCTTAGACTTACGAAATGATACTTTAAAAAATAATTTAATTTTGCGTGCTAAAGTTATTCAATTTTTACGTACCCAAATGATAGAACAAGGATTTTTAGAAGTTCAAACACCTATTCTTACAAGTTCATCTCCTGAAGGTGCAAGAGATTATTTAGTTCCTAGTAGATTACATGAAGGAAAATTTTATGCACTTCCACAAGCTCCTCAACAATTTAAACAATTGCTTATGGTTTCAGGAATTGACAAATATTTTCAAATTGCTCCATGTTTTAGAGATGAAGATGCAAGAGCTGATAGAGCTCCAGGTGAATTTTATCAATTAGATATTGAAATGGCATATGCAACACAAGAAGATGTATTTTCTGTAATAGAACCTGTAATTTATAATACTTTTACAAAGTTTTCTAATAAAAAGGTTACAAAGTATCCTTTTCCACGAATTACTTATAAAGAAGCTATGCTTAAATATGGTACCGATAAACCAGATTTAAGAAATCCTCTTATAATTGAAGATGTTACAGATATTTTTGAAAATGTTGGTTTAAATGCATTTAAAGACAAAATAGTTAGAATAATTAGTGCTCATGATGTTGCTGATCAACCTAGAAGTTTCTTTGAAGGTATGACTGATTATGCTATTAAAGAATGTAAAGCTAAAGGTTTAGCTTGGCTTAGAATTTTGGAAGATAGAAGTTTTCAAGGTCCTATTGCTAAATTTATTCCTGATGACGCAAGAGAAGCTATGATTGAAAGAACTAATTCTAAACCAGGTGATTGCTTATTCTTTATAGCAGAAGTTCCTGGTGTTGTCGAAACTCTTGCAGGTCAAATAAGAGATGAATTAGGAAAACGTTTAAATTTAATTGATGAAAACACTTTTGAATTTTGTTGGATTATAGATTTTCCTATGTTTGAGTTAGATGATAGAGGTAAACTTACATTTTGTCATAATCCATTCTCAATGCCTCAAGGTGAATTAGAAGCTTTAAATTCACAAAATCCTTTGGATATTGTAGCATATCAATATGATATAGTATGTAATGGTATTGAATTATCTTCTGGAGCTGTTAGAAATCATAACCCAGAAATTATGATTAAAGCTTTTGATATTGTAGGATATGATAAAAAACATATTGAAGAAAAATTTTCTGCTTTATTTAATGCTTTTCAATATGGTGCCCCTCCTCACGCAGGAATTGCTCCTGGTGTAGATAGAATGTTAATGCTTCTTACAGATTCTGAATCTATAAGGGAAGTTATTGCTTTTCCTCTTAATAGTAAAGCTGAAGATTTATTAATGGGAGCTCCAGGTAATGTAACTAGAGAACAACTACGTGATGTTCATATAAATATTGATATAAAAGATAAGTAAAGACAAATAAAAAAGCGAGCCTAAGATTTTCTATCAAATGTTAATTTTAAGAAAATCTAAGGCTCGCCATATTTCTCTAGTACGGAAAATTCTCCTACTAGGAGAACTTTCCTACTATTTAAAAAACCTGCTATGCAGGTTTTTATTTAGTCTTTGTTTTTATGAACTAATATATTTATGTTTAATAATATATAATTCTATTTTTTATTTTTATTTACTAAATCTTTTAATGCTTTACCAGCTTTGAATACTGGAGCCTTTGATGCAGGTATTTTGATTTCTTCTTTTGTTTGAGGATTTCTACCTTTTCTAGCAGCTCTTTTTCTTACTTCAAAAGAACCAAATCCAACTAGTTGAACTTTATCTCCTTTAACTAATTCTCCTGTTACTACATCGATAAATGCGTTAACTGTTGCTTCAGCTGCTTTCTTTGTATCTCCTGTTTTAGCAGCTATTGCTGCAATTAATTCAGCTTTGTTCATTCTACATTACCTCCTATAAGATTTATGTTTTATAGAAAATACTAATATTTAATATATAATATTTAATATCACTAGTATTTCACTATTCACTAATTTTATTCGCCAATCTTCGATAAATTCCCTCTTTTTTACGAATAAATTTTGAATTTTTCTAATAATGAGTATATTTTATTTCCATATGGTATCATATAAATCTCCTCTTTTGTAAAAATTTTTAAAACAATTACTGCTATTATATATATAATTACTGCAACTATCATTGACAATATTGTTGCCATTTTTTCTATCATTATTCCATTTAACACCATAAATACAAAATATGAACATATTGCCATTATTACTGTTGCTATACATGGTTTTAATATAAATTTTGTAAATGGTAAATCTAACTTTATATTTTTTCTAAGTACATTAAATACAATTGTAAATGCAACCATATGACATGCAACAGAACCAATAGCTGCTCCATTAGCTCCTATTGATGGAATTGGCACTAATATTATATTTAATATTAGTTTTGCAATTACTCCACAGCCTAATGCTGTTGCAGGAACCATTACTTTTCCAAATCCTTGTAATGCTCCATTTATTGTTTGATCAAGTATTGTAAATATAATAGTAAATGAACTTATTTGTAAAATCATTGTTCCTTGGTTTGCATTTGGGAATAACAAATTAAGTATTTGTGTTGCAAATATACACATTCCAATTGTGCATGGCAAACCTATTAACATTGATACTAATAATGAAAATGACGTTCTTTTTGTTGCTGTTTCTGTATCTTTTCGTGCTCGTGCTGCAGCTATTGCTGGTACTAATGCTGTTGCAAATGCTATATTTATTGAAAGTGGCAAACTTGTTAATGTATCAACTTTTCCACTTAATATTCCATACTGAATTTTTGCATCAGCATCTGATAAAAATGTCTTTAATCCTCTTACAACTGTTACAGAATCTATATTTTTATTTAATGATGACATTATTGCACTTAATGCCATTGGTATTGATACTTTTAGTATCATTTTTACAATTTTTGAAACTTTCTCATATTTGTAATTAACTGTTGACTTTATTTCTTTTCCTATGTCTTTTCTTATACTTCTATAATATAAAAATAAATATGAAAATCCTAAAAATGTTGCTCCTGTTGTAGCTAAATTTGCTCCTGCTGCCATAAATTCTGTTTTTACTCCTGACATAATTGCTACAATTTCTACAATTATTATTGTAAGTACTGTTTTAAATATCTGCTCTAAAGTTTGCGACCTTGCTGTTATTTTCATACTTTGCCTTCCATTAAAATATCCTCTCATAACAGATGTTATAGCTACGAAAAATATAGCTGGTGATAATGCTACCAATGTCATTTCTGATTCTGGAATTTGAAGCCACTTATTTGCTATTACTCCTGCTCCAAAAAATAATAATAAACTTCCTATTAAACCTATTACTGCAAATGTTGCAAATCCTATCTTGAAAATTCGATTTGCCCCCTTATGGTCTCCTATTGCCGTCCTTTCAGATACTAATTTAGATATAGCATTTGGTACTCCTATTGATGATACTGTTAATAACATTGCATATATTTGATATGCTCCACTTGATATTGCATTTCCTGTATCTCCATATCCATTTCTATTCGTTAAATATAATGTATATATAAGTCCTAATACTTT
The DNA here is from genome assembly GCA_947628835.1 of uncultured Clostridia bacterium. Classification (GTDB taxonomy): domain Bacteria; phylum Bacillota; class Clostridia; order TANB77; family CAG-508; genus CAG-269. The sequence goes on from CANRBL010000018.1 coordinate 21,067, forward strand.
TATTAAAACTTGTGATATCATTAATGTTAATACACCTTGCATAAATCCTTCTTTTTTATGTGTAGTCTTTTTTCTTTCTTTAGTCATTCTATCACTCCTCATTTAATTGTATTACTGTTTTTTATTAATATACTACATAAAAAAAGAAATAGCAATCTTTTTACTATTTCTTTACTATATACATTATAAATTAGTTATATTTTAGCCTTTCACGAACCGATGGAAATGTTTTAATCTCTCGTCTTTTTAAATTTTAAACAATATATTTTAAATTTTATCTGTATAATAAATTTCACCTAAAGAAACTTGTACTTTATAATATTTACCGATAAATTCTGGGTCACTATAGAAATTTTCAAAATCATATGTAGGTTCAAGTATTATATCTCCCTCTTCATTAACTACTCCCCACTTTGAATCTTGTTTTATACCTGCAAATCCATATTCATTAAAATCTGTTACTCTTTCATAATTTTGTTCTACTTTTATATTACCTGCTTTATCTACAAATCCCCATTTTTTGTCTTGGTTTTCTTTAGAAAATAATGTATTATTTTGAAATAAATCTATATTTTTTATTTCGTTTCCATTATTGTCAAAGTATTTCAAATCAGTATTTGAATACATCTTTATATAATTTTCATTTGATATTATATTGGCATTTGCCATAGAATATGATTTTTCTAAATTATCATTGTAAATTTCAGTTATACCTGTTTCATTAATTGCAGTTTGTATTACATTCTTTTCTTGAATTTTTTGTACTAGGTCATACTTTAATTCTACTATTTCTTCTCCTTTATTATTTATAATTCCTAACTTGCCTTCTTTATTACTTGCTATAAAATAATCACCATATAAATATTCAATATATAAATATTCTTCCTGCACAAGTTGATTATTGTTTTTATCCATTATACCATAATAATAATTACCATTTTCTGATTTTACAGTTATATAATAATTTTCATTGTTTATTTTTATTATTGTTTTATTGAAATCTTTATCTATTTTTTCTCCATTACTATTATATACTTTATTTTCATCATTACTTTTCGCATATATATATATTCCTTTTACTTCTATATTTGAATTTTCAACTGGTATAATAACCTTTCCATCGATATTTGCTACTCCATATTGCTTGCTTTTTTCTAAAATAAACATATTATTATTACTATCATACTCTATGTTTTGATATTCACAATTTATTATTTTCTTTTTATTCTTATATACTCCATATTGGCCATTTTGTGCAACTATTAGATAAGAGTCTTTATCTTCTTTTATGTCTATTATTCTATTTATGTTATTATATTTTATTTTTAATATAAGCTTTCCCTTAGGATTTATGTATCCATATAGCATTCCTGTTTCTTCTTTAATTCCTACTATATAACCTGATAGTTTATATCCCGTTTCTTCACTATAATAATTATCTCCTTTAACTTCGTCATATTTTATATCTACTATTTTCTTTCCTTTTATATTTATAACTCCTAATTTGTTATTTTGGCCTACTAATAATTCACCTTCTCTATATGAAACTCCATCTATACTATCATATATTGCTTCTGTAATTTTATTTCCTTCAAAATCTATTAATCCGTACTTTTCATCTTGCTTATATATTAATACACTTTTTTCGTATACTAAATCATTAATAACATTTTTTAATTTTATTGGTTCTATTTTTTCATATTCTGTAAATTTCTTTTCTTTGTTTGCATTTAAAATTTCTGTTTTATCATTTTCATAACAAACAAATAAGTCTTTTGTTGGATTTGGAATTTTTACACTATCATATTCTGCATCTATTATTGTATTTCCTTTTACATCTATTACTCCATATTTATCTCCTATTCTTAATACAAAATAATTATACTGACTTACTTTTTCTAAATCATAATTTCTTTGTTTTTCATTATTACTTCTTATTATTTGCATTACTATTATTCCTATTACTGCTAACAATATTAATAAAATTACTATTTTTTTCTTTGACATTTTTCTTCCTCTTTTCTTTCCGTATTTTTATTTTGTTTTTAACTTCTTTTATATTGTGTTTATGAATACTGTATATTTCAATATTTATAACTCTTTTATAAAAGCTGTTCCTATTATAACATTATTTAAATTATTTTACTATATATTTTGTTAATTTTTATTGCTATTATGTATTACCTAGTTACAATTTACAGCTAACATTAATTATATAGTTACTTGTTTTTATAGCTGTGAATTGCAACATTACCTGTTTAATATATATTTATTGCATAAAAAAAATAATACTCTATTCAATATAGATTCAAGATAAAATATATTGCTATATAAGCAAGTTTGCAAAGCCTTGTAAAGCTTTTATTACACGACTTTGCATTTTTTAGATTAATTTATCAAAATTTCTTTTTGAATATAAAATTCTCCTGATTTCCATAGTATTATCTTTTACTGTATAAAATATTATATAAGTTTTTACATAAATTCTATAATATGTATTTTTTCTTTTTCTATTTGATATATACTTTTCATATCCCTCCGGATTTTCACTTCGTTTCTCTATTTCTTTCACTACTTCATTGTAAAAATTTTCTGCTGCAATTTTATTTTTTAAATTATTTACAATATATTTCAAAATATTATTAAACTGATTTATATAGGCAGAAGAATATCTTATCGTATATTTATTATTTGTCATCTATTATCCTCTTAGCCATTTGCATCATTTCTTCATGAGTATAGTATTTAGTATTAGGATCTTCTGCTTCTCTATCTGCTTCATCCAATGCATTTTCAATATATTCATTATATTCTAAATTACTCATTAATTTAGAATATTTTTCTAAACTCATAACTACCATTGATCCATATCCGTTTTTAGTTAAATAAACTGCTTCATCTTCTTTTAGAACTAGTTCCTCTATCTCTGGATATTTATTTCTTAAATCTGATACTGGTCTAATATTAATCATATAAATTTCTCCTTGAATTTTATTATCATAATTCTATCATTATTTTATATCTTTTTCAATATTTTATGCAAATATTTTAACCAGTTTTACTTTTTTTGATTTAAGATTTCTTCAATTTTGATAAATTCATACTGTAACTTATGAAGATTTAGTCTTAAGATTTTTATTACATTCCTGTAACTGGTAATGTTTTTATTTCCTTAGTATTTTCAATTATTTCAACTTCTTTATTTTGTGTTACTTCAATTTCCTTTTCTGTATTTTCTATTTCAATTCTAGTTTCTTTTGAATTATTTACAGTTACTGTTAATTTTTCATTTAATTCAATTTGTACTTCTATTAATTCATCATATGCAACATAGCCATCTAAAGCTTTTGTTTCCTTTATGTAATATTTTCCTGGCATAAGACCTGTTACATCAATTTCTCCATTTTCATCTGTGACTAAATTTGTAAATATTTCATTTTTGTTTTCATCTAATAAACTAAATTCAGTTCCTTGCAATCTAGCTAATGTGTTTTTATCTTGCTTTATTATTTTTATTGTCGTCTGATTTTTTCCATATATTTCACTATATGTTCCTGTTGTTTGCTCATAAGTATATGCCGTTAATGCGTAATCTTGATATTCCGTACTTGGAGCTACACCATACAAAACTGGTTTTGTTTTCATCTGTGTTTCTACATTTAAAGTGAATTGCCCATTGTTTTGCATATTATGTATGGGTATCATGATTTTAAAGCTTTCATTTGCTTGAAATTCCGTTCTTTGAATGTTGTTTACATCTGTTATTATAGTTCCTTCTGGCAATGTTCCAGATGTATTAATAGCATAATTTGATATCTCTGCTCGTCCTGTAACATTATATGTTTTTGATACATAATCTTTATTTAGATTATCTGTATTCCATTTTGCTTCATTTGCCATTATTTCTACATAATTTGATATTTTAGACTCTTCTGAATTGTTTGAATCATTTATTATTTTATTTAATGCATTTAGTGTTCGCTGTCCTGCATCTCCAATAGCTGTATAGTTTTCCGTACCTCTATTATATAAATAACAGTATATTGCTTGCTTTGTAGCTGTAAATGCTTCAAATTTATTTGCTACTCCTAATTCTTCTATACTTTTATATGGGTAACCACTTATTACTCTTCTCCATAAATTTATGTCTGTTATATTTCCACTTGATGTAACTGTATAATTTCCAACTTCTCCTACTCCTGGTAAACTTACATTTAAACAATATGCTGGATATTCTGTTCCATTGCTACTATATGCTACATATGTTGTTCTTATTATGCTTCCATTGTATTTTAATAATTGACCACAATCTCCTACTGAGTATAAATCTGCTGAATTTACTGATTGTACTGTATCTATTGCCTTAACTGTATTTTTTAATAATACAATACATATTAATGCTATTATTATACATTTTATAGTAATTTTTATTGATTTTTTATTTTTCAAATTTGCTCCTTTCCATTTTTTAATTATTTTAATGTATTATTTTTTATTATTTTTAATTTTTAATTTAAGTTGATTTAAGTATAATTTTTTATAATTTTTAACTTCTATTCCATATTACTTTCCTCTGTTCCTTGTATACATCTTCTGTATTTTGGTTCGTTTTCTACACATGTTATAAGGGTTATTTTGTTTTCTTCAGTATTTTCAAGGTAACTCCAATCTGTATCTTCTATTATTTCTATTACATCTACAATGTATGTTTTTATACTATTACCATATTTGTATATTATTTCATCTCCTTCCTTGAGTACTTTTATGTTTGCAAAATAATTTACTGGATATCCTCTATTATGTGCTGCTAAACATACATTTCCTTCAGTAATTGGTGTATCTTCAAAATGCCCTACATATTTATTCATTACCTCTTGCGTTGTTCCTTCTGATATTTCTGCTTGTAATGATATTTGTGGTATTTCAATTTGCCAATTATAATTAGAGTTTTGTTCTATATTTCGTTCTGTACTTTCTTGTGTATTTTCTTGTTTTTTATCTACATTTTGTTGCTCTTGATTTTGTTCCTTGGTTTCTTCTCCAATACTATTTACTTCTGATATTTCTATTTGTAGCTGATTTTCGTTAGACTCAAAATATGCTGAAAATTTATTTTGATTTATGCTTGAATAGATGTTATTTATGACTAAAAATATTATAATCGAAATAATTAGACTAATAGTATCTACATTTCTTTTGGTATAACTAAACATGCATAGCCTTCACCTCTCATTTTACGTTATTTAATTTGTTTGATTTGTTGTTCAATTTTGAAATTTTTTAGATTTTAATTTTTTTCGAAAAAAATTTTTTTGATAATTAATAATTTGTATGTTACCATAATACTACATATTTTTATTTTTGTAAAGTTTTTTTCATTGACATTTTTCGACATTAGCACTAAAGAGTTTTCATTCAGATATCATTAAAGATATATTATTTTAAATAATATATCTTTAATCCAGACTAATCTGCAATTCTAAAAATATTGACAAATTTATATTTTTTATTAATAACTTTATCTTTCCACTTATTTATTGTATATTATAATAATCTATATTTCTTCTAATTGAATTTCTGTTTTATCTACTTTATCTGTATAATAATTAGTATTTTCTATTTTTATCCCTTTAGGATAATATATATTGAAACTTTCTATATCAATAATATAAATATCTGTATATTTTGCAATTTCTTCCTGCTCTATATTACTTTCTTCTATACTATTTATATATTCTGATATTTTGTCATACTCTCTTCCATAATTTATACTTATATCTTTTAATTTTAATAAGTCTATAACATAATATTCTTGTTTATCATTTGCACTTTTCTCTTCTATATTGTCAGTATTGCTGTATAAACATAATTTTGGTATTTCTCCATTTTCTATGTAATATTCTAAAACTTTATCTTTTAATAATTCTATATCACTTTTCATTTTTTGAAAATTTTTTATGTCTAATGATTCTTGTATGTCTATTACTAATATACTTGATATTATAATCAATAAAATTACTGTTACTGATAAAGATACTAAGGTTATTCCTTTATTTTTTTTCATATTTACTCCTTTATCGTCATTTATATTTTTCTATATTCTTATTTTACTATATTATTTTTGAAATATCAATTGTATTTTTATTTTATGTCAAAAAAAGCAGAGCATAGACCTTTAATTACAGATCCACGCTCCGCTTTGGGATTTAGCTTATCAATAAAATTTGACTTTGCTCTTTCGAGCTAAAGTCTTAATCTTAACTGCTTTTTTCTTGAGGACCACTTTCGTGGCTAACCCTCGGTTATCTGTGAGGAACTTCTTAGCTCCTACTGTTATCTTTTTCCAAGTCCTGCCGTTGTAGATACAAACGTTCCCGTTCTTCTTAATCACAACAGGAGCCTTTTTGTAAACAGCAAAGCCGTTTTTAGCAACTTTGCTCATCTTTTTTCCGTTGTAAAGTTGCACACCTTTTTTTAATACAAGTAAGGCTTTTGTAGTTTTACCATACAGAAGTTTTGTACGCTTTCTTCCAGCAGTACGTGTTACATGCCACCGTTTTACCGTCTTCTTTTTTGAAGAAGACTCTTTTTGGCTTGTTGTATTATCTGCTGGAGTTGTCAATGTTTCACTCCACTGGTGCGTAACAGTTTCTGTTTCTTCATGAGTATCAGAAACTGTGTCAGCCTCTCCTACTCCTGCTCCAGTGACCACAACTGTGACCGTTGTCTGTGCCTGTCCTGTTGTTGACTCTGTCGTTTGTTCTTTTCCTGTTCCAGATTCAGTTCCAGACGATGTTTTTATGGTACGTTCTTCGATAAGGTTTCCCTTATCATCATACACATAATATGTCTTTGACTCTTCTGTTGCCTGGGTATTTGTCGTCCAGTTAAACTGAGACGAAATTACTTGAAATTGCTCCCAAGTTATCTTCCCTGACAAATAAGCTTCCCATACTTCAGAGAAATTCCATTTTGTCTCTGTTTCAGTATGAGTATCTGTCACAGACGACTGAGTCGTCACTGTAACAGTTTCCTGTTTTTCTTGCTCCGGCTCTTTTTCCGGTAGAGACGGTTGTGGCTCCTTCTCAGGCTCTTTCTCTGGCTGCTTCTCTGGTTCTTTCTCTGGCTGCTTCTCTGGTTCTTTCTCCGGCTCTTTCTCTGGTTGCTTCTCTGGCTCTTTTTCTGGTTCCTTTTCTACGCTCGGGTCTGTCCCAGATATAATCTGGTCAAATTCTGCCCTAGTCATCAGTAATTCTCTGCTAGTTACTGTGCCAGTAACTATTTCAAAGAAATATTGCTGATTGATTAGTGCCTGTCCCATTACAGCATAAGCCGCAGTATTCCTTGCCAAACAGTACTTTCCATTGCTGGAATTCCTGTAAGCTGGAATAGATACACCACTCCTTATATCAAATACATAATATGCACCTGACAATGTAAGGATGTGTACAAGTTCATCCGTCTCATTAAGTACAACCTGATCTACACAACTTTCAATTGTGCCGATCTTGAATTTGTACACTGATGCACCTACAGTTACAGTTAAAGCAGAGTTCTTTATACTCAGCTTGACATCCCCCGTAGCTGTTTTTGCCTGATAGGTATCTTCTTGGTCCACCATATTTGGACCCTTTACGATACCATTAACAGCAGCCATTGCTGGCTGTGGAACAACATTACTAGCACCTAAAGAAAGTGCTATTACAATGGATAAACTCCGGAAAAAATTTTTTGATGTCATCATAAGACATTCCTCCTTTTAAATTATTTAATTGTTAATGTACTAAATCCCTCTCCCCTACATTGTAGAGAAGACTCTGAGATACATTATCTCACATATCTATATTATACTACAATTTACATAAAAAGTCAAATTTTCCATTATTTTTTCTTTAACTTTTTATGTAAATTGTTTTTGTATGTTTTTTATC